>DASPIL010000072.1 GCA_035629175.1 Verrucomicrobiia bacterium
AATGCCATCGCGCGCCGCTCCGTAGGTGTACAACTTGCCGTCAGGCCAGTAGTTGAGCACCTCTTCAAACTTTGCCTGGGCTTGGCCAGTCAACCATGTGGCCTGCACATGCGGCGCGCCGTTCCACATCCGCGACAGGACCCGTTGGAAACGCCAGTTGTTGGTGCGCAGGAATAAAAGCCCGTTGTCTTCGTACCCATACTGGAACAGGTCGAATCCCGCGGGCTGGACCGCCCACATTGTATTGTCCACGCGGTAGCCATACCCAAATCCGCCTCCATAACCCGCTCCCGCCTGCTGCAAAACCCCGCGCCGACCACCCGCGTCCCAAAGCTGTATGAACTGGCTGAGGGTATTCCCAGCAAGGCTCACAATTTCGTTGGTGGCCTGGCTGTAGCCGTCGGGCCAGCGCTTGACGGTGGTGGCCGGATTGACACCCGAGGTTTGTGCGTAGTTGGTGACGCCCCCCCGCTTGTCATAATCAAACACGGTCACCAGTGTGTGTTCCGGCACCTTGCCGCCTGCAGCGTTGGTTGCCACTCGCCGAAACAGGTCGTATGTGAAGGTGTTCGTCACCGCCCTGCCAAGATCGACGGATTGCTGCACCAAGCCAGCCCATGGGCCGGCCGCCGTGATGATATTGGTGATATTCCGAGTGATTTGGGCACCGTTGAAAATCCGCTCGCTCGTTGGCTGGTTCGCCAGATTGTAGGTCGCTGACCATGTGAGCCCACCTGGCATCGACATGCTCGTCAACCCACCTTCGCCATTATAGGTGTGAGTCACGGTTGCGCCGTCGGCGAGTCGTTTTGTTTTAACACGTCCCAGTCCGTCGTAAGTGATTGCGGTCTCCCGGCCCATTTCATCGAAGATGGCAACCGTCCGTCCGGCGGCATCAAAGACCGTCCGCGCCACATAAGCACTATTGAACTGGCTGTTGTTAGGTCCGAGGAAGCGCACCGTCGCCACAACTCTGCCATTCGAATCCAAAGATGTGCGGTTCGTCAGAATTTGCAGTGAACCCGCTGAAGTCCCGATTTGCTCTTCAACGTAGTGTTTATCGTGGGAGTAAAGATAGCGTTTGGATCGGACTAGCGCATTGCCGGCGTCACGAATTTCCTCCAGGACCGGACGTTGGAGCGCGTCGGTGGCTGTCACCGCTATGCGGCCAATTCGGTTCCGATTCGTCGTCCAAATCCCCGCCGCGTCATAAAAATTCGTGCTGACCTGCTGGCCGGACAGCGCAGTCTCCGGCGGACCTCCGGCAATCTTGACCCGGTCCAAGGCGTCGAACGTTGAAAAGAATACAGCCCCAGCCGCATCAATGTTCGTGGTGGTGTTTCCACGGCGATCGAACATGTTGGTGATGCTGACAAGCACAGCTCCAGTTCCCAACTTGAACTGCCTGCCGAGTTGCCGCGCGGAATCCAAATACGTAGTTTGCCAATAGCTTCCATTGGGTTCGTATTCACGCACCGGACGTCCAATCAGATCGTAATTCCATCCGTTGGTGGTGCCGTCGGCATTCTTTCGGAAGTACGGCTTTCCTGCAATCGTGTGTAAAACCTCGGTGACGCCACCCAAAGCATTTGTGCTGAATTTAATTTCCCCTCCCGGCTCATACGCCACTGAATTGGTGGAGAGAGCGTTTCCGCTCGCATCGTGAAACACCTTCCGCGTGAGCTGGCCGATGGCGTCATACTGCATCACCACATAATTGCCAACCGGGTCCGTTTCTCTGATCAGGTTTCCGAAGGCGTCATATTGATAGGTAGTGATTGAATACAGCTCGTCGCCAGATTCGGCTTCGACGAGACCGCCCGGGGTGGCCCAACTGCGCCATCGCACTTCCACAATCTTTCGTCCAGCTCCGTCGTAATCCATCCAAACGTAATCCTCCGGATCATACTGCGGCCCGTCAGACCACGTCTTCTCTCCGTTGTGATTGTAATAGGAATACTCCCAGCCTAGCGGAACGCCCGCTCCCGGCTCATACGTTTCCTCGGCAATGACACGGCCAAGGCCGTCGTGCTCGAAGCGATACGTGCGCCCGGCGGCATCCACCTTTTTGAATAACTCCCCGCGCGCATTGTAAAACAGCCAGTTCGTGACGTGCGGATCCGTTGTCGATGTGTATCGAATTTCGTTGGTGATGAAGCCGCCGCCGTTGTAGCGGTATTCATTGGTTGCAGCGTCCGGGGAACCGAACGCCCGCACTTCCCGCAGCAGCATGCCAAAGGCGCGGTTCGTCCAGGTCCGGTTCCCCGCTGGCACAACGCTCGTCACGCTGCCGTAGAACATCGCATTCGTGACCATCGGCTGCGCCGACTTGTAGGAAATCACCCGGCTCGGCAGGAATTTAAACGAAGCGTCGTAGTGAATCGCGTTGCTGTTGCCCAACGCGTCGATCATGGTGATCGCAAGCTGGTTCGTGTTGTAGGCAGTGCGGGATGATGACACCTGGGTTCCCACTCCATTCGTCAGGGCGCCGGTCACGATCGTGTTCGTGACATTCCCAAACTGGTCGTACCGATACTCCGTCCAAAGCCCCCGCTTGTCCTGCTTCTTCCAAATGCTCCGGGGATAATACCCGGGCTGCGAGGGGTTTTCGTCATACCACTGCTGCGTGATCGTCTGACTGAGTGGATCGGTAATCTTCGTGATCCGGCTGTTCGTGTAATCATAACGCGTGACCTTGTTGAAAACATCTGTGATGAGCGTGTGCCCCGTGATGCCGTTGGTGAACGAGTTTGTCAGGACGAAGTTGTTGTTGTAAATGAACTGCGCGTTGGTGACGAGGTTGAGATCAGACCCTACGGTTGCGGCTTGTATCGTCACCCGGCGCTGTGAGTCATAGACATTCCTCAGCATTCGGCCCTCCGGCTTCAATTCATACGACAACAGGTGCATGGAGTACGGCTCCTCGGTGACTTTGCCGGAATTCGTGACGGATTGGGTGCTATGCTGGTACTCGTACGCAATCTCCGAGGCGTCCGGCAATGTCACCTTAACTAAATCACCGAAGTCGTCGTAACGGTATTGAAGGTGGCGGCCATCACCGGAAAATGCCTCAACAATATGCCCGTATACATCATACCGGAATTGGAGGTAGCCGCCGCTCGAACTGTCCACACGGATCAATTCCCCAAAGTCGGTTGCAAGTTCGTTGGTGCCATACGTGAAGATGAGGCTGTTGCTGCGACTGTCCCGCCATTCCGCCAGGTAGGGACGGCTTCTTTCAAGAAAGTTTGTGCCTAGGTCTATGGGGAACGCCAGCAGCTGGTAACGCCTTACATCGCCGTTCGGGCTCAGCAGGTAAAAATTGGTCTTTGTAGCCTCTTCCTTCCGCTCGATTCGGGACAAAAGCAGGTTTGCAGTGGAACCCACACCTTCAGTCCGATAATTGACGAGGCTCGGGTTTCGGAGGAGTGTCGGAACCCACAGGTTATTGTTTGTTGATGTTGGTTCATAAGCAAGGACACAGCCGTCGGGCTCTGCTGCATACATTACCGTGCCATTGGTTGTGACGCTGATGTATGGCGTAAAGGCCATCTTCCAACCGAATCCAAACTGGTTGTCGGCCGTGTTGTGACTTGAATAGTTGCGGCGAACCTCGAGTGGCAAGGGACCCACCAACGTCAGGTCCACTGTATCAACATAAAACTCCCCGGAAACCGCATGGACAGGATCGGAGACCGCAGACCAAGCCTGCTTGAGGGCGTCTCCCACCCAGCCTAGAAACGACCGGGATTCGCCGAAGAAAGTACTATTTGCATAAGTCTGGTTGAACCCGCTTCCACCAACGTTGAGGTATCCCGCCGCTTGAAAAGCCCATTGGTTTTGAAATGGGGTGTAAGTGTAACCGCCTGCCAGCGAATGTTGATAAACGCTCCAGGTCTGGGAAGCGTTGAACGTCTCGTAGGCGAAAGGATGATATGTGCTGCTTGGAGTGGAATAGTTGACTGAATAGTTTCCCGCCCAGTTCACATTCAAAGAGACGTTCCACAGGTTACCTGCCATCAGGGAAGTATCCGGGATGTAAGCACCCCAACCTCCATTGGCATTTCCGCTGATGAGGGCGGAGTATGTGCCATTACGATCGATGATTAACGCTCCTGTACCTGTATAGTCTCCGCCGTCGCTGGCGATACTACCCGGTGTCACAAATGCCTGGCTCTCGCTGCTGCCGATTACGCCTTCAATCACACGATCCCAGATGGCGGAATCAATCCTGTTGGGTGAGTAACCACCGAAGAATGAATTGGTTTCCACGAGACGCACGTTCCCCTGATTGACAAGCAAAATGGGCTTCTTGTTTGAGTTGGTCGAATTTCGACGTGAAGCAAGCTGCAGCAGTCGGACCGTCGAGATTGCATCAGCCTGCTGATAGAAGCTGTTGATGATTTCATGCTCTTTGGCGGAGGCATCGACGATCGACAACAGGTTGAAGCCGTCGTTTCCAAAATTCACTTCTTCTGGCGAGTCCGGGCGCGACGTTGGACATAAGGCCGTATAGCGCTGGTTAAAAAACATGTCCACGCTCGGCTGAACATATATCATAGGGCCGTCTGGAAGATTCCCGTTCTGTTGCACTTTTGCAATCAGACGGGCTGACCCGATGGCCACGGTGGCAACTGGGGTCCTTCGGTGAATCCGCGCGAGTTCAGGAAGAAAACGGTTGCATTTTTCATAATAGGCCATGCCCATGAGATAGGTGAGGGGCCCATGATACTGCTCAACAGCTAGCTTGTTTGTTATCGAGGGAGTCGCTTTGATCTGTCGTTCCATTTCCCAGACGTTCCGGGCGAGCGGCTCCAACATCTCCTTGGAAACACGTCCGAAATTTAAACAAAGGGCGTTGAGATCCCCCCGCGATATTTTCATTGTCCGACTAACCGTATCGGGATTGTCCAACACGCGGTAGCGATTGAGGGTGACCTTCACGCTCACGTCGGTTCCTGGATTGGGGAACGTGAGCACCTGGGCGTTGACAATTGACCCGTTTGTGAAACTGTTCGTTACCGTGACTCCGGATCGATATGGCGCCAAATAGAGTTTCAATCGGAGGTTGGAATCCGGATCCGACGTGGCTCTGTCGTGCACGAGCAGTAACGGCCTATTGTGTATATCACACGTGCGGAGGCCAGAGGTGTTCATGATATTAGTGCCGAAGCGAAGCACTTCGATCTGGACGGTGTTAAAAATATGCCCCGATGGAAAAAGGAAGGGATTCCAACTCGTAAACGTCGGCGAAGTGAGGATAGAATCCGAAAGCGATTCGGCTATTCGATTAGTGGGAGCGAGAATCGTGGGGGTAGGGAACTCGTCCCAGGAATTGTACGCTTTCCGGCGGTTTACACATCGCACTCCCATTTCATCGTAGGAAATTCCTGGAGCGTTTGTCGCTAGATACTGCCGTGCGAACCGTGGAAATAACGTTTCGGGAGCGTCAGCTGGCCCGCCAAAGCTTATAACTTCTGCTCGGTTTTGGATATAGCCAATCACCCATTCCATCGGCGTGTCATACTCCGGCGGCATAAAATCATAAAGGTTGGGTCCCTCAATGATTTCCGTGTCTTTTATCCAGGGAAACAGATGAACCCAACGGTTATCAATGTAGGCAGCGACCCAGGGGTAATTGACCGCAATGTATTCGTACGAATTGCTCTGTTGCGTGAAGGGGTCGTAAGCGCCTTTGAGTTGAACGCGTAGCATTCGGCTCAGACGGCGGTCCAGCATTCCCATTCCCCCATTAGTGGTGAATGCATAGACCGAGGGGATGCCTGCCTGCCGCATCAGGTAGACGAGCAGGGCGCATTGTTCAACCGGTGAGCCTTGACGCTCCAGAAAAGTGGCCAGTGCGCTCCGGTTTACTCCACCGAGGCGAACCATTCCTTTCATGATTTGATTTGTGCCCAACGGGTCGATCGCATCCGTAAGGTCAATTTCGTTTTGCACAAACCGCGCGAGAGCCATTGGGTCATGCTTCATGGACTGAACAAAATCGTCGAGAGTCGGATGACGCCTAAGTTCGGGGCTTTGGTCGAGATTGGTGTACGTTCCAACCGGCTGCGGGACCTGCACGACGTTGCTTACCACCAATTTGGTATCCAATATCTCGTCGAGCGACTTTCCATCATACAACGGAGGCAACGGCTTCCCTTCAAAGTGAATCTGCGAAAGAAACCGAATATTCCATGGGGGGGCAGGAATGAACTCAGCACTGTAGAGTGGCGTCCAAGTGGGAGTGTGACTCCCAGACAAAGACATCCAACCGTTAGCGCCCTGACCCTTGAATTTTACAACGAATATATAATTTGTCGCCACATCACGTGCCTCGTGAGTCAATTCAAGGACGCCGTTGTTGGTAACGCCGTAAGCAAACGGATACTCGCGAGTTGAAAGCGTTGTTGTAAGGCCAAAAGCGGTGACAGACTGTTTGAGACCATTGGTCAGGAAAGTAGACCATGCGTTGTTGGTGAGAAGGTAGTGGGGTATGGCCACATCCGTCGATCCGACGAGAGCGAAGGTGGCGCGAGAATAGACGTCAATCTTCAGAGCGTTCGAATACTGGTTCAGGAAAGGATAGTCGTTTGTAATCGCTGGACATCCGCTGAACACGACAAAGCGATACGACCGTTCGGCAAAAAGTGAGGAGCCGCCGACACGAGAACCGAACGCAACGATGGGATTTTGAGTCGGAATGCGGAGTGGAAGATGGGTCTGACCGTTCGCACCCGAGTTTGTCTCGTTATAATGATACGCGAGTGGTGCATTTGTAAAAAAAGGAAGCAGGTTAGTCACTATTCCGCCGCTTGGCGCCAGCAATTGCCCGGTCTGGAAATCCAACGGAATCACGAAAGATGCAAAATCAGCATTTGTTTCACTCCCACGCCGATAGGCGCCGGGATGCACCTTCGTAGAAGACCAGTTACGAGAATATCCCCAATCGAGGCCGGCACCATACGCGACCGGCGTGCATTCAAAGGTCATCCCACTGCCTAATGGACGTGCCCCCCAGTATTTCAGTGTCCCGCTACTGTCCAGGCAAGCTGATGTGTGGAATGTCGTGAAGTCGTCGTCATTAAAGTCGAGCTCGTCATAACGCTTGGGCCCAGTTTTTCCGATATAGAGCACCTTAGCAGGGTTAGATACCACTGTCGGGGAAAGTCGATAGTCCGAACCGCAAAAGCCGAGTCCCCAATACCAATCCTCGTTTCCGTTTCGACCCCACACCCACATTTTTCCGTCGCGATCGAGCGCATACCCTTGGCGCGATCCGGCCCGAATCTGGCATATGTTGCTGAGCGATGAGTTCATAGTCGGAACCAACCGATTATTTTGGTTGCCAAGGCCCAGTCTTCCACTCTCGCCCTTACCCCAAACCCAAACGGTTCCATTAGTCCTGAGTGCCATTGAAAAGTCCTCGCCTGCGGCAATTTCCATGACGCCATCTAAATTTGGAATCAGAATGGGACTTGCTCGGTCAGCTCCTATTGGGATGTTGTCATCGCCAAGCTGCCCCCCGCCGTTATCACCCCATGCCCAAACCGATCCATCTGAAGAAAGGGCTAACGCGTGATCCATTCCGCATGCAATTCGAATAGCATTGGTCACGGTCATCACTGAAACCGGCAAAGTGACCTTTCCCGGCGACTTAGAGCCAATTCCAAGCTGCCCCTGGTCATTCTGTCCCCAGCTCACTAAGCGGCCGTTCGGAAGAATGGCAACGGAAAACTTGAAACCGGCATCGATATCTCGCGCTGTGAGATTGGGAATTTGTCTCGGCGTGTGACGGTCGAGCGTATCTCCCAATCCGAGTTGGCCGTCTTCGTTTGCTCCAAACGACCAGACCGATCCATCCCATTTCAGAACGTGCGAGTGACGGCTTCCGGCTGCGACGGAAACAGCGCCTAGAATCGCCGGGATCCTTCTCGGATAGTCAATCCATCCTCCGTCCGGTGAGTTATAGAGACCCGCGAGCTGTCCATGGCTATCGCCGCCCCAACCCCAAACCGTCCCATCATGTCGAACCATCAGCCCGAACTGTGAGCCGCAAGCAATTATTGTCCGATTCTCCATGTTTGTGAGAAGATTCTGGCTAAATCCGCTCAGACAAGCTGGAACCAAGGCGCAGAGCAAAAGGATGTGCCCAAACAATAGTGAATAGAGTGGAGGCGGGTTCATGGGAGTGGAGCCTATCGAGATACAGTGGAACCGTTTGCAGGCGAATCGATCGTGATCGAGGCTGGCATAGATCCAGCCAGGTGCGGGCTTGACCCCAGAAAATCCTCAATTAAGTCAGGCCATCCGTCACCGTCACTATCGAGGCTGATATCGAAATGAAAATCGGCTCCTATGGTTTCAGGGTCCAGGCAATAGTTGAAGGTCTGAAGATTATCGAACACTCCCTTCGCCTGCAGGCCCGCAGATCGGCTGCTTCCAAGCGAGAACCCGAGAGCCCGCGCGGCCAGCCCGGGGTGAGCCGTTACGCCCGACCCAACCGCTGCAAGGTTTCCATTAATATATAGTGCCGTTCCGTTGCTGGAATACGTGAGAACGACCTGCTGCCAAAGGTTCGAAGTCCATTGCACAGACGTGGATACATTTGTTATCAGAGTTCCGGCGGTGTTGGTCTGGGTGGCGAACCATAGGTTTGTTCCAGTCGGATGCAATCCGATCGCGAACCACCCGTTGGTCGTTCCCTTGCTGCCAACTTCCAGCAGACGCGATTCAGTCTGTGGTCCAGTTCCACCCGCATTTAGGCTGGTCCAAAGCGGTTTAAACCAGAATCGAATCGATCCTTTGCGAAGGACCAAATTCGCATTGCAATTGTCAGTGTCTTGATCTCGATAAACCAGCGACGAACCGGTGTTCAGGATGCGGACTGCATTGCTGTTCCAGCTAAAAACTCCCCGGAGATCATTCGTTTGCAACGGTAACTGGCCTTGTGCACCAACCCACGTGTTGGTATTGTTGAATCCCCAATGCCCTAAAGCCACAGGCTTGACGCTGTCTGAATTCTGCGGATCGGTGATATCCAGAGCTTCTTGGCAGTCGCAGATCCCATCATAGTCCGAGTGATTTGTGCCCCACACCCTGACCACAAAAAGCCCCAGATTTGCAATGAGGTTTGAACATCCCGTCCCCGACGCGGTCGCCGTCACCGTGACATTAAAATGGTGGTCCCCGGCTTGAGTGAATGTTGCCGGCAATGCGGGCGTGAACACCAGATTTCCGGAAACATAAGAAACAGTATTGGTCTCGAAATGTTGAAGGTTGTAAGCGTAGTTTATCCAATCACGGACCAGGGCCGGGCTGAACACCGCTGCAGAACTCATGACTGGTAGTGTCGGGCTTCCCCCAGTGCAAATATTTGTGGTCATGTAATTGAGAGTGCCGGGGTCGATCACATCCCCGGCCTGCAGGCACCTGTTTGGAGACGGGTTGTGATATCCGATGTCTACAGGTGTGCTTCCCTCAGGAGAATCGAAAGGGACCTGTGTTGTGAAATCGTGCAGCCCAACATTGCCTGCGCCGACGCTCCCCGCATCGATCAATGGCGAATGGGCCGGAAGATAGAAGCGGCCAAATGGTCCAACCTGCCAGTTGTGCGTTGAGTTCGTGACGTTTCTGCCGCCCGTTGGGACGGCTGTGGCAGCGCCAAAAACGTAAGCATTGTGGCTGTTCGTTATGTACAGCGGGTTGCCTCCCGAAGGGTTGCCAATGGAAAAGAGCGTGCGGTCGAATGTGCAATCTTTGATGCTGGAATACCAGTAAGGCGCTGACGGCTCGGAGTGGCCGAAGTCAACCCATCCACCATAGTGAGTGCAGTTGCGTAACACAAAGCTCGCGGCGGACAACCCAGTGTTGTTGACCAGATAAATCCGATCGAACAGTGTATTGGTGTATGCGCTCTGGGTATTGTAACCCCCCTGATTGCCAACGTAGAACTCGCAGTGGTTTGCCGTAACCCGAAGCATGTTGTTGTAGTCGCGAAAGTGGCATGGCCCCGCAGCCAGCAAATAACTCCGGAGGAACGTTGCGACAATGCGTGACGGATTATGCGTTTGCATGGAACCCGTTCCGCGGATTCCGGCAAGCCATCCTTTCTCATTCCACGTGTTGTTTACCCCTTCCTGGACTGTTGAATAGCGCGCCAGGATGCAGGGCGAATCAGCGGTCCCAACCAGACTCGCTGTGACTCCATTCGGGATCGATATGCCATAGCCAGGGCCGCTTGATCCCGGCAGTTCGAACCATCCTACAGCAGTCCCGGGAGCGAACGTGATGTTTGTGTTCGCAGTCACGCCCCCAAACACATAATCCAAGGCATCGTAATGGAACCCCCGATCTGGAATGTCCAACTCCCTTTCGACGATAGGGCCAAAGGTGCTTTCGACAGAAAATATCTCGTTTGAGAACACCGTTGGCGGGAAAGTGGTTTTTCGTCTTAGTTCCGCCGAAAGCCTCGGCGTGATCGCCGTGACACCGGAGTTGCGATTCGTGCTTCCGGAAGGGAGATAATGATCTGCGGCCCCAACAGTGTGAAAAATTCCGTCGCTGCTGGAATGAACACTCACAGCCTCGTGCGCGAATGGAGCGGTGTTGGTAACGGCGATCAACAAGCTGTTCGTCACGAAAAAGTTTGTGCCCAGGTTGTGGTTCAACCAAGATGCCGTGTGAGATGTAAGGTGCTCAACATGACCCACAGCGCCGTTGCCGGTGAAGTTGGTAAGGACACGGACAAGCAGGGCGTTTTGAACTTTAATTGTTGTATTCGTCACGGCGAATCCCACACCGCTATTGAGCACCTGGACGTTGCCGAATGTATGCGTTGAACCGCCGTTGATTGCCACCGCGGTTTGCGCGTTTGCGATCCGCAGGTTCCACAATTCATAATCGCTTGCGGAAACGCCGGCATTCAAGTGCAATGCGGTCCTGGCGTACTGGCCGTTTCCTGGATTGCCGGAAGCGCCAGGTAAATTCTCACCCGCGCGATTGTCATCCTTTGATATCATTAGCACTGGCCCGTAATTGCGCCCCAGCCATGTTATGGGAGTATTAACCAGAAGGGAGGCGTTGCTTGCGTACTTGATCACAGTGCCGCCTTCAAATGTCGTGTTTGTTCCCCAGAGGCTGACGTTGCCGCTTATGTAGAATGTGTTGTAGGAATCGAATATGTAATCCGTTTGACTCGTGTTAACGGTTACATAATCAAGTACCAGGCCGCGCATTGGCTTTGAAACCGAGGCCATTTTGATTTCACCAAGCGGATTTCTGGCAAGACGCCGAACGGGCAATATCTGCTGCAACGACGCCGTTCGCCGACGTGGACGAACTGTCGAGTTCATGGCGTTGTCTGCTTCGGGCAGTGCCTCCAGATCCTCGTGCAAATCCATCACGTGCACCTCCTCCACGAGCACATCCCGCCCATCGATCGTTAGCCACTGCTTGGTGACCGGTATTTCTTTGCTGTCGCGGTCCGTGGAAAAGGCTTTTCCGCGGCCCATCGTCATCGCGCCGAATCCAAGACTCTCGTCGCGTATGAGTTTTCCTGAATGAGACGTGAAAAAATCCGCGGTTCGGACCGGTTGCGGAGGATCCAGGAATTCGGTCAAAACCTGCAACTTTGTCGTTGCGGGATTCATACCGTAGTCCGCAGGAGGAGGCGGCTGCTGATGAAGAACCACATCCTGTTCGAACTCGGCCAACTTATAAGTGTATCGCAGGCTCGCAGTGAACCCATCGCCAGCAAAGCATTCGGGATAAACAATAACATTGTCACCATGTATCTCCCCGGTGCTGCTCTTCACCTCCGCAATGAGCGCATGCTGCCCGCTGTCAGAATCATGATATGCAAGACCAATCACCTGGGAGCGTAACCAACCTTTTTCTCCGGGCAAACTCATCTCGATAATTCCAGAGGCGTCAGCCGGCCAGATCACCTTGTGCTGTCCTTTATTCGCAACTGCCCCAGCTGAATTCGGCAGGATCTCGATTTTCTCCTGGGCTTCCTCCCACTGGCCGTCATCATTCCGAAAATGCATCGCAGTTTTGAGTTCCGTATAGCGCTGAACACGTGGCAGTGGGCCGTCCGGCGTCGGTTCATAAGCAGTTTTCTCCCAAACACGGTGATGCGGTCCCCGCTCCTTCACGCGGTAGGCGTGGGTCACCTGATCCGTTTGCACCGGTGCAGCAAGGACTGCGAACGAAAGTACAAGGAACACTCCAAAGCAAGAGCAAGTTCTCATATCATACGGAATTGGCCCGAGGAAATTCGAGACTCTCCTGTTTGCCGTGGAGATCTCATAGCTCCCTGCCACCTTTAGTTAGTCAAATATTTTTCCAACGTCCTGACACAGACATGTGTTATCGCGAGCCGGGATATTACGCTGGAATTTGGAACTTTGTAAAAGAGAGTGGGCTGTAGAGTCAAGGGGTTTTCTTGATGAAGTTCATGTTTGAAGGCAGTTTTCGGAGTTTGATGCCTTTGCAGAGAATTTGTGTGGCTGGACTGAGTCGGCAGGTCTGGAATTCAGTCCGGTCGACTTTTTTGCACGACCCGGGCTTATGGAAATGCATCAAGAGACCGCGGACAAGTCCGCGGTCTCTTGTTTTCTGTTCCAGTTTACGGCAGTTGTTTACCCGCCGTGCCGGCGTTAAATACCCCCTGGACTTCGGAGACCGTCAACGCCCGATTGTAGAGCGAGACTTCGTCCATCCTTCCAGCGAACCCATGCTCGCCATAAGATCCGCCGCTCGCGACGACCCCAATGACAAACGGATACGACGTCTGTGGCATGATCGTTCCGATTGATTCTTCGGCGACGACGAGGCCGTTGCGGAAAATTCGTGCCACTCCTCCGCTGGAATCATAGGTAACCGCAATGTGTTGAAACGCGTTTTCTAGAACAATCGGTCCAGAGGAGAGGATATATGGATTACCGTATACATCGATAATGTTCGCGCAAATCGAGCCACTTCCCTGTCCAGCCTCGGGATCTTGCGACAGCTTAACCATGGAACCGTATGTGTTGCTGCCATAGCGCCAGCCGAACAGCCACTGGTTAGCGGAGTCCAGATCTACTGGATGCACCCATGCTTCAATGGTGAATCCACTGGATAAACCAACATTCAAAGTCGACGAAGCCGGCGCAATTACACCTGATGCGATATTCGTGTGCGTGAACCAAAAGCTTTCGCCCACTTCCCCAGGTACGTACGAGATCGCGGTTGCAGTCCCGTCGTTGGAGCCGACACTATCTTCTGCATTGAATTCTGCTTTCCATAGTGAAACCAGGTTGGTCAGAGAGGAAACAGCGCTCAGCTGCGGCGGGCACTTGCCAGCACAACCGGCTGAAAAAATTCCGTATATTTCGTTTGAACTGAGCGCTCTACTGTATAGCGCGACTTCGTCCATGTAGCCTCTGTAATCACTCTCGCCGTAATTCCCATTCGCAGCGGCTGACCCGAAAACAAACGGATACGAAGTCTGCGGTGTGAAGGAACCGAAGGACGATTGAGCCGCCAGAGTTCCGTTTACATAAATTTTCGCAAGACCGGTACCGCTGGAGTCATAGGTAACGGCCAAGTGATGGAAAGCGTAATCAACAATCAGGGGTGATGTTGAAAGAACATGAGGCGTCCCGTTGACATCGATGATGTTGATGCAGATCGATCCCGCGCCTTGGCCGGCTGAGGGTGCTTGCGAGAGTTTGACACAAGCGCCGTACGTGTCACTGCCCTCGCGCCAGCCGAATAACCATTGGTTAAGATTGGCAACGGCGGTAGGCGCAATCCATCCTTCGATCGTGAACCCAGTGGTGGTCCCTACGTCGAGACGCTTTGACGGTGGCACTACGATTCCGCTATTCGTGCCACTAAACCGAAATGCCCGTTCAACGATGCCATCGGAATACGAAATGTTTAAGGGCGCTCCATTGTTGCCTCCCACGCTGTCCATGGCATTGTCCTCTCCTTTCCAGAACGCCACGATATTTGACGGCGCTGTGTAGCACGACACCACGTTAACCTGAGATGTGACTGTTCCAGAGTTGTCGTTTAGGACAAAGTCGTTGATGCCGAGCAGCAGATCGCCGGAACTCACCGCCCGAAAATAAGCCGAACTCCCGACAGCAAAATATGGATCTGATCCCGGTGTGCCGATCACTCCGATGAGCTGCCCGTTCATGCCGTTCTGCATGGGTGTGTTCGGAATATCGAGTGCATAAAAGGCGCCGTTTGGACCGACTGATGGCGAGGATGCTCCCCATTTCCAACTACCGGTTGATGTTATACTGACACAATCTCCCGCCGAAACCGTCAGACTCGAATTCACAAACCCGGCCGTCGCTGGAACGGTCACTGAAGCCGTTGCCGCTTTACTGATGCACGCAGACGCCAACACGCTTAAACAAACAATAGGTATTTTCATGTCGCTGATTCTTGGGATGTTGTTGATGTTCCTCAAAACGTTGCAAATGCGCCACCAACCATTGACGAGATTAGCAGCGGCTTGCGCATCTATACGGACGAAGACGGGAAATCTTTCAAAAATCTTTCATTTTTTGGCGAGAACGAACAAGAGATACGATAGGGAGATCTTCGGGTTCCGAATCGCTGTAGGCCGTTTCTCCATTCTGAGCACGGGTGGATTGGCGCGTTCAATATGCAATGGACAAACGGATGCCGGGCAAGGACTGATCTCGAACATGATGGGTCCCACCCGCTCCGGGATGAAACTTGTATAGAAATCCCACGCTGTGCTGCGCGAAAACTGGACAATATCGACGGCTTTCTTCGGCACACGCTTATCTTTCTGTTGATGCCCAATGACTTGCGCTAATGGCACAGGGCAAGCTTTTTTGCCTGCCGATCGGAGCAGCGACAGCCTTAATAACTAACGAGAAGGCCTGTCTCCGTGCCCTAACCTAACTAATAAGGACCTATGCAACGTATCCAAAATAACAAACTGAAAATGGCAGGCGCCACTCTCGCCTGTCTTCAGCACCCTGACCACGTGCCGATGTGGCAGGATATCCCACCCTTCGAGGAATCAGTCGCCGAATTTAAGGCGATCATCGATTCCATTTGCTCCGCTGCCCAGCGGCAAACGGCCCTCACCGGCACCACCGCCCAAAAGGCAGCTGTGCGAGAAGGCATGGTCGCGTCCGCGTTCGCAGTCAGCTCCGGCATGGTCGCTCTCGCATCATTAACCGATAATGCGGCGCTTGCGGCACAGGCAGGTTTCAGTAAATGCGCGATTGCTGATGGACGCGAGGCGAACGTGTTGACTCGATGCAAGTCCATTCTGGCGCTTGCTGAACAACATCGGGAGGACCTCGCTAAAAAGGCGAATATCAATTCCTCCGACCTGAAGACCTTGAAAACGTTGGTGGCAGAGTTCGAATCCGTACAGTCGGCTCCGCTCCAGGCTCGCGCTGCCCGCGCTGCCGCCACAGCCGAACTGGCCAGCTTGTTCGGTCGCCTCGACGATCTCCTGAAACTCAGGCTGGATGCGATGATGGTGAAGTTCGAATCATCGCATCCGGAGTTTTATGCGGAATATCAATCCGCCCGGATTGTGATGAGCTCGCCCGCGCACGCATCCGCTCCCGAACCCGCTCCCGAACCCGACGCGGAAGCTCTAAAAGCTGCCTGAAGAGTGACAGGGGGCGACTCGGCGATGGCATTTCAGCGCGGATTGTCATCGCCGAAGCTTCGCAGGGTGCTTCCTGGCATTCGCTGCGCTCCGCAAATTGCCAAGGAGCGGTCGAAGTCGCCGGGTATGCATTTCGTGGTCCTTGCGTTGCTCCTATTTTCCAAGGTATTCGATCCACGATCAGCACGAGTTCGCTCGGATTGAAAGCTGGTTTCGTTGCGAGGGAAAAATTATTTCGTCGGGAGCACCGACTTGGAGTCGGATCAGCAACTGCAATCATTTGGAACGCTGGGCTACATCACACTGAGCGCTTGCCAATGGCGGTTTATTGCGGTGAATTAGCGCCATGACCTCCCGAACATTCCGTTCCCTGGTTCTGTTCATCGCCATGGCCGTGGCCTCTTCAGGCGCTCCCGCTCGGGCGCAGAATGTCTCGACGAATGCGACATCAGCCAACGCCAATCGCATCGTCCTGAGCACGCAGGGCACAAATATCATCAATCGCAACATTTACGGCCACTTCGCGGAACATCTGGGCCGCTGCATTTACGAAGGCATCTGGGTCGGGCCAGACAGTCCAATTCCCAACACGCGCGGCATTCGCAACGATGTTGCCAATGCTTTGCGTGCGCTGAAGATTCCCGTTCTGCGCTGGCCGGGCGGATGTTTTGCAGATGAGTATCATTGGAAGGATGGCATAGGGCCGCGGGAAAAACGGCCGTCCATGATCAATACGCATTGGGGAGGCGTGGTGGAGAATAATCACTTCGGAACGCACGAGTTCATGGACCTCTGCGAACAGATCGGTGCAGCACCTTATGTGTGTGGAAACGTCGGAAGCGGAACGGTCCAGGAAATGATGGAGTGGGTGGAGTATATGACGTCGAGTGCGGATTCCCCCATGGCCAACCTGCGGCGCCAGAATGGGCGCGCCGAACCGTGGAAGCTTCCGTTTTTTGGCGTCGGCAACGAAAGCTGGGGCTGCGGCGGCAATATGACCCCCGATTACTACGCGGATTTGTATCGCCGCTACAACACGTTCGTGAAGAACTATGATCGTGCGAATCCAGTGACCCGCTTTGCATGTGGCGCAAACGGGGGGGACACGAATTGGACAGAGGTGGTGATGCGTGATGTCGGCCGCCGCATGCAGGGGCTGTCTCTGCACTATTACACTGTTCCCCGCACCTGGCGCGAGAAAGGATCAGCAACGCGTTTTGATGAATCCGAGTGGCACACCACTTTGCGCAAGGCGCTTGAAATGGACGATCTCGTTACCCGCCACGGCGCGATCATGGACAAATATGATCCGCAGAAGCGCATCGGGATGATCGTCGACGAATGGGGAACGTGGTACGATGTGGAGCCAGGCACGAACCCGGGATTCCTGTATCAGCAGAATACGTTGCGTGATGCGTTGGTTGCCGCGATTTCGCTGAACATCTTCAACGAACATTGCGATCGCGTGACGATGGCAAACATCGCCCAAACGGTGAACGTGCTGCAAGCGATGATCCTGACCCACAAGGAAAAGATGGTGCTGACGCCAACGTTTCACGTGTTTGAAATGTACTCCGTTCACCATGATGCGACGTTGCTGCCCGCGACGATTTCGTCGAGGCGATACATCTCGCAATCGCAGGAAGTTCCACAAATCCACGCGTCGGCATCGAGGGATAAAGCGGGGAGAATTCATGTGACGCTTGCCAATTTGAATCCGAACGAGGCTGCAGAGGTCGCCTGTGAATTGGCGGGTTTGGGCGGCAAAAAGGTGAGTGGCCGGGTGTTGACGGCTCCTGCGATCAACTCACACAACACGTTCGACAATCCCCACGTGGTGAAGCCTGCGCCTTTCAACGATTGCAAGGTGAACGATTCGGGATTTACGACCACACTGCCGCCGAAGTCGGTGGTGGTTCTTTCGCTGCATTAATGGTTGGACGTGTCCGTTTCGGTGCCAAAACGGGTTACGCGAATTACCCAATTTTAGCGAATTGAAGAGAGGGCTTTAACCACGGATGGACACGGATCCACGCGGATACGGAAAAGGCAAGACAGCATTTAACCACGAATCACGCGAACCACACGAAACCCGGCGTGGGAAGGGTGAATGCAATGAAACGTTTCACAGCGATTCGCGAATGATCAGCGCCGCAAGCAGCCAAGACCGCTGTGCCTGTCGTGCTTATACCGCCGTCCGGGGTCAAACAAAATAACCTCACGCGAAGGCCGCGAAGGGCGCGGAGGAGAGGCTTTGAACAGGAACACGCAGAGATCACTGAGAGCCCGTTGTCCGTAGTTGGTTGATGGTTAAGGGTTGAGGGTCTTTGGTTGAGAGTTGAGTTCTTCCGCGGTGCGTCGTCCCTTCGTCCTTTGGTCCTTTGGTCCCTTGGTCCCATCCTCATCTCTCGCCGTGTGTGTGCTGTGATTGTCCCCCATGGGACGAGGTTTCGGCTGAGAAGAAGCGTCACTGCGGGGCGGCGGGTTGAAGTTCCCCTTTGACCCTTGCGGCGGCAGAACATAGCTTTCGCCCGTGCAGAAGGGCAACGCCAGCACGTTTGATTCACCGCAGGTGCGCTTCATCTCGCGCATGCCGCTGCCCCGTTCCTACTCGAACTTTCTCGGCCGGAAATTATTTCGATTCCTGCTCACGATCCAGGGACTGGGCGCCTTCACCCTGATCACGCTTGGCGTGTTGCTTACCAAAATGGGGGTCGCTCGCAAATTGATCCGCCCGCTCATCGTCTTTCAAATCTCGCGGTCCGGAGTTCGGCTGCTTCCCATGTTCCTGTTTCTCGCGGGCGCGACTGGCCTTGTTGTGATTGGACAGACCGTCTCGTGGGCAACACGGTTTGGGGCAATCAATTATCTCGGAACCATCATGGTGATTGTTGTGGTGCGGGAATTGGGGCCCTTGATCGCGGCGTTGCTCATTCTTTCACGCGTCGGCGCTGCAAACGTGATCGAACTCGGCACCGCCCGCGCCACGGGTGAAGTCGAGGCGCTGGAAGCCTTGGGGATTGATCCGATTCATTATTTTGTCGTGCCGCGAGTGATCGGAATGGCAGTCGGGTTGTTTGCGCTGACCGTCTATCTCATTCTGGGAACTCTTGCGAGCGGTTACCTTTGGGCGTTTCTGCAGGACGTGCCGCTTCGGCCCGGCGATTATTTTCGGCAACTGGCCGGCGCCCTGTCGGGACTCGACTTCGCGTTGCTTGCGCTCAAGACCTTGTTGTTTGGATTCATCATTGCATTGGTCACCTGCTATCACGGGCTGGCCCAGCCTCTGCGGCTGGAGGAGGTTTCGTTTGCGACAGTGCGCGCCGTGGCGCAAAGCGTGATTGCCTGTGTGCTTCTGGATGCCGTGTTCATCCTGATTTATCTCGTCGTCGCATGAATGTTTCCGCCGCCACTTCAGTTCCAGTTCTTGAGATGCGCGGAGTCGCAGTGGGGGCGTTGCGCGATCCCGACGCGGTCATGATCAGCGATGTGAACTGGTCGGTGAACCGCGGGGAGTTCTGGGTGGTCGGCGGCCTGCAGGGTTCGGGAAAAACGGATCTCGCGCTCCTGGCTGCGGGTTTGATGCCGCCGCTTTCGGGAACGTATCGATTCAACAACGAGCCGATGCCCATGTTCGATGAAAACCGCCTCGCCGAACGGCTGAAACTCGGCTTGGTCTTCGATGGTGGACAGCTGCTGAACCACCTTACCGTTTCAGAAAATATCGCGCTGCCGCTGCGTTATCATCGCGATCTTTCGCCAGCGGAATCGCGCGACGAAGTGCGGCGGCTGTTGGACCTGATGGATCTTTCGGCATTTGCCGACAACACTCCCGGTGCAATTGGCCGAACCTGGCAACAGCGCGTGGGTCTCGCGCGGACACTCATTCTCCGGCCCGAGGTGGTGATCATGGACAACCCTTTGGGCGGCCTTGATCTGCGGCATCGGAGCTGGTGGTTGAACTTCCTCGGTGAACTTGCAGCGGGACCTGCATGGTACGGTTCCACGCCTATGACGCTGCTGGTAACGACCGATGACCTGCGGATCTGGCGCAACAGGGGGCATCAGTTTGCAATTATCAAGGACAAGCGGCTTGAGGTGCTCGGAGCGTGGAGTGAGGTGGAGCGTTCCATGGACCAGCAGGTGCGTGAATTCATGACATCGGCGCAGCATTCGGTTTGAAGCACACTTAACCAAACTATGGCCCTACAGGATCTGACACCGCAGCTTCGGACCCGACTCAGCCGGATGGAACGCGCGGTTGGGTGGTTTGTGATCATAGCCACCGCGCTCCTCGTCTTCGGCTTCGGCTATTACATCTATAACATTGCCGCGCGCAAAGGCTGGTTCACGCCCAAGTTCCAGTATCAAACCGGTCTGAACAACGCCGCCGGTTTGAAGGAGGGCAACAGCGTGATGCTCATGGGAAAATCCGTTGGCGAAATCACCCGCATCGTGCCGAATGCGCCCGATGATTACTATGGCATGACGGTCTACTTCCAGGTGTTGAAGCCTGACTACGGTTACATCTGGGACGATTCGCGCGTGAAGGTGTCGTCGGATTTTCTGGGAAATCGTTTCCTGGAAATCACCAAGGGCGCATCGGGTGTGCCCACGATCGATGAGAACACCAACCGAGTGGCGGTGGCGATGCTGCGATCTGACTTGATCCGCAGTGCGCGCGCGGAGAAGGCGGTTCAATTGCGAAGCGCGAACCCGGATATGGCACGCACGAATGCTGCGGGATTCGAATGGCTGGTTGGATACGAATTAAAACAGGTTGTCGCGGCAAATCGCGCACGCTTTTACACCAACCTGGAATCTGTGTACTGGCTTGACCCTGACGAATCGCCTGCGTTGAACGAGCGGCTGGAGGCCGTTGCGAACCAGGTGGAGGAGGCATTGCCCAACATTTTGAATCTGACGAACCAGCTCGCCGCGGTGCTCTCCAATTCCGCGGTTTTGATGTCGCATCTGAGCGACGTTGCCGTGGCGGCGCGACCGGCGGTGAGCAACCTCGCGCTGATCACGGCGAATCTCGACAAGCCTGGCTCGCTTGGCGAATGGCTTCTGCCGACGAATATCAACCAGCAACTGGACAGCGTGCTTGGCGAGGCGGGTTCGACTTTAAACAGCGCGAACACGAATGTGGCGATGCTGGCGCACAGCCTGAACGAGACGCTGATCAGCTTGGCTGGCATCACGAGCAATCTCAACACGCAGGTCCAGCAAAACACGAACATCGTGAGCCAGATTTCCAAGGCCATCGTGGATGCCGACAATCTTGTGCAGGGATTGAAGCGGCATTGGCTGTTGCGATCGGCGTTCAAGGAAGAGAACGCGGAGGGCAGGGAAGAAGAGGAGCGGGAGAAAGGTTCGCGGCGGCCGATTCTCTCCCCGCGGGATGCCGCGCGCTGACGTTCAACAGGGCGCCGGCTTGCAGCCGGCTTAGGGTTTTTTTTGCGGGAGGCGCCGGACTTGTACAGCAGTGGTCCCGGATTTCTCAAGTTTGGGGCGGTCATTGTCGATCGTCGTAAGCCGACTGCAAGTCGGCGCTCCGGCTCGGGTGCGTTTTTGTATAGCGGTACGCCGCTGCGCGCAGTGCGGTTTACGATTTGAACTTTCGGGAGCGGCTCCTTACTCTCGCCGCCTTGCCGCCAAATTGCGGCATTATAATTATGGCTAAGCTATTCCTTGGGATCGATTCCAGCACGCAGAGCCTCAGCGCCGTGATCATTGATTACGACACGCGCAAAGTGGTTTACGAAAAGTCACTCAACTTCGACAGCGCATTGCCGGACTACGGAACGCAGAACGGAGTGTTGCCGCATCGTGATCCGCTCGTGAAGCACAGTTCACCGCTCCTGTGGGCGGAGGCCCTGGACATGCTGTTTGCGCAGATGCAAAAGGATGGCGTTGCGCTCGGCGAAGTTCTCGCCATCAGCGGCAGCGGCCAGCAGCACGGCTCGGTGTATCTGAACGCTGGCGCCGCTGAAGCGTTCGCCAAGTTGGGCAAAGCCAGGAGCCTCGTCGGAGGATTGCGCGGGGTCTTTTCGCGACGCACCTCGCCAATCTGGATGGATTCCTCAACGGCTGAAGAATGCGCTGAGGTTCGCGCGAAGCTTGGGGGCATCAAGGCAACGGCACAGAAAACAGGGTCGGACACCTTTGAACGATTCACGGGCCCGCAGATTCGAAAGTTCTACAAACAGGATCGCGAAGCCTACCACCACACCGCGCACATCGCGCTCGTCAGCTCCTTCATGGCTTCGATCCTCGCCGGAAAAATCGCGCCCATCGACCACGGGGACGGCGCGGGCATGAACCTCATGGACATCCGCGCGAAGACCTGGCACGCGGATGCATTGAAGGCGACAGCCCCGGGACTGCGCAGGAAGCTGCCGCCGCTCGCGCCGTCGTCGCAGTTGATCGGGCGCGTCTGTCCTTACTTCACGCGGAAGTATGGATTGAATCCGGAAGCGCAGGTGCAGGTTTGGTCCGGGGACAATCCCTGCAGCGTGATTGGTTTGGGCCTTGTGAGCGAGGGCAGGGTGGCCATCAGCCTGGGAACCAGCGACACGTATTTTGGATCCATGAAACGCTGCCGGACGGACGAGCACGGGGAAGGGCATGTATTCGGGTCGCCAAACGGGGATTACATGACGCTGATCTGTTTCAAGAACGGGTCCCTTGCACGCGAAAAGGTGAGGGAGCTGTACGGCATCAAAACCTGGGAGGCGTTTGGCAAGGCGCTGGCCGCCACTCCGGTCGGCAACAACGGGGCGATCCTGCTGCCGTGGTTTGAGGCCGAGATCGTGCCGCGGGTAAACACGCCGCTGCTGCATCGTTTTGATCTCAACGAGAAGGACGCGGCGGCACATTGCCGGGCAATAGCGGAGGCGCAGATGATGTCGATGCGATTGCATTCTCGCTGGATGAAGGTGAAGCCGGAATGCATTTACGCGACGGGCGGCGCGTCCACGAACATTCCTTTGCTGCAGGTGATGGCCGATGTGATGAATTGCCCGGTCGTACGAATTGAAGTTTCAAAAAGCGCGGCATTGGGCGCTGGGATTCGCGCGGCGCACGGCTGGCTGCTCGCGAATGGCAAGAAGCCGAAATGGGAGGAAGTTGTCCGCGGTTTTGCCGATCCCATCCCCAAATCCGAAATTCGGCCACAACCGAAAGCCGTGGCGATTTACGACAAGCTGATTGAAAAGTACGCGGCGTGTGAAGCGGCCGCGCTGAAGACCGCGAGGTGTTGAGGCGCGGGCGTGGGGCGGAACGGGTTTGCGGCCATCGATGTCCTCCTTCGCCGGCGAACGGAGGAAGATGGAGTCTGAGACGAACGCCCTCGTAATTACCTGTGCAGACTTCATCCAACTCCCTCTCTTCCACTCGGAGCAGAGGAGAGGGCTGGGGAGAGGAGGAGTGTTTGAATTTGGAAACCCTCTCCCCCGGCCCCTCTCCCGCTCCTGCGTCGCAGACGAGGGGCTTTTCGAACTCTGTTTCGTGGAATGGAGTTGTTCCGGATCGCGATAGTTTTCAGTGCACACCTTGTGCAAACAGGTTTCTATCGGTGTCAAACCGGTATATGTTGCGCATGCCAATATGAGCCAAACGAACGAACCGCCAGTGCCGCCGGAAAACGGGAACTGCCTGGCACGTTCTGTCGCGCAGGCCATGGGTGAAGAGCCAACCCTCGAGGCGGTCACGATCGACCGCGCCCGCCAGAAGATCTCGGTCGCCACGCTTGGCAGGACCGACGAACCCCGCGTCACGGGCACCGTCTCGGACACCATTCAACGGGCATATGAATCAAGCCGGGAACATCATTGCATGTTGATCGAAGGCGAGGGGAAGTGTGCCACGTGCGGCGCGCCGCTTTCGGAGGAACAACAGCGCCGTATTTCCATTGAGCATCATGGAGATCAAACGACGATATCGCGCGTCACCTGTCCCACGGCTCCGAAGTTCTGGCGATGGCGCGATATCCCGTGGCCGAAGGTCGTTCAACGTGATGTTGAATTTGTTGAGGATGAGGAACACGCCGAACACCACATCAACGAATGGAAGGCGCAACTTGCGCTGGCAGCCGCGTGCGGCGTGCTCGGGCTGCTGGCGGCCTATGTCGTGCCTGCCGCCTGGCGGGTTCCGGTTTTCCTGCTGAGCTACCTGGCGGGCGCGTGGTTTCCAGCGGAGGAAGTCTGGGAGCGGTTGCGTCAGCGCGCCATCGACGTCCATTTCCTCATGCTTGCTGTCGCCGCGGGCAGCGCCAGCATTGGAGCGTGGGGCGAAGGCGCAACGCTGCTGTTTTTGTTTTCGCTCTCAGGCGCGCTGGAGCATTTCGCCCTGGGCCGCACGCAGAAGGAGATCCGTTCGCTGTTCCGTGACGCTCCGAAAACGGCCCTCGTGATTGAGCGAAATGGAACCGAGTCGGAGGTGCCAGTCGAGTCGCTGCAAGTCGGGATGCGCCTTCTCGTCAAACCAGGCTCCCAGTTCCCCGTCGACGCTGAAATTACGCGCGGCAACACCGCGGCCGATGAATCGAATCTCACGGGCGAAGCAATTCCGGTCGACAAAGCGGTGGGCGACGCCGTGCTGGCGGGCACGATGAACCTTTGGGGTGCGGTGGAAGTCATCGTGCAGAAGCCCGCCGCCCAGAGTGCGCTGCAGAAGATCATTCGATTGATTCGTGAAGCGCAGCACCAGAAAGCGCCCGCGCAACAATTCACGGACAAGTTCAGCACCTATTATACGTACTTCGCGCTCGGCCTTTCCGTCGTGATGTTTTTCGTTTGGTGGCTGGCATTGGGACTCGAACCGTTCACTTCCGCTGGAGAAACCCGCAGTGCCTTCTATCGCACCATGACGTTGCTGGTCGTGGCGTCGCCCTGCGCGCTCGTGCTCTCGATTCCTTCAGCGGTGCTCGCCGCGATTGCGTGGGGCGCGCGTCAGGGGATTTTGTTTCGCGGGGGCGCCGCCGTTGAGAAGCTGGCGAGCGTTGACGTGGTCGCTTTGGATAAGACGGGAACGTTGACCACGGGGGAGTTGCGCGTGGAGAAGGTAGAGAGTTTCCCGGCGGGGAATGAAGGCGAAGTCGCGCGGCTCGCATTCTCGCTGGAACGTCTTTCCACGCATCCACTCGCCCGCGCCATCACCCGTTACGGCAAGCAGCAGCAACTCGCGCCGCTGGACCTGAAGGAGTTCGCGTCGGTTACGGGACAGGGACTGCGGGCGCGTCATGCAGAAAACCTGTGCCTGCTCGGACGGCGCGATTGGGTGTTAAGTCAAAGTGACCCTGGTAGCGCCCCGGAACAACCCGCTGCAAGCGCCCCAGGTTTTTCGGAAATCTGGGCGGCAGCGGGAACGCTGCTTGGAAGAATCATTCTGCGCGATGACGTCCGGCCTCAGGCGCGTGCGGTCATGCAGCAGTTGAAGAAAGAAGGGTTGCGGACTGTCGTGCTGACAGGTGACCGGCAGGCCACCGCCAGTCATTTGAAAACTGAACTGCAGTTGGACGACGTGCGGGCTGAATTGACACCCGAGCAGAAGGTCGGCGCCATCCAGGGTCTCACGGAAGAAGGGCGGAAGGTGGCAATGGTGGGCGATGGCGTGAACGATGCCCCGAGCCTGGCTGCGGCGTTCATCGGCGTTGCCATGGGCGCGCGCGGATCGGATGCCGCGCTGGAGCAGGCTGACGTGGTGCTGATGCATGACCGGCTGGAAAATTTTCTCGCCGCTTTTCGCCTCAGCCAGCGCGCGCGTGCGATCATCCGCCAAAACCTCGTGGTGTCGCTCGGGACAGTCGCAGTGCTCGTGGTATTCGCCATCATCGGAAAAATTCCGCTGACGCTCGGGGTCATCGGCCACGAAGGCAGCACCGTGATTGTAGTCATGAACAGCTTGCGGCTCCTGTTTGGCGCCAACCACCTGAAGGACGAAGCCTAAGCGGCTGTTGTTGATGCCGAGGAAATCACCCATTCGTTTAGTGCCTTTCAGCCTTTGTTTGCGCGCATTGCAGGATTTCATTCAAACAGTGTAAAATCCGCCAAACTGTTCCCGCCGCGATCCCAGTCGCTTGCAACTAAATGCCTCGCCGACGTGGCTCAATCGGGTGTTTTCACGTGAGAAGGTGCGAATGGCATGCACCGTGCGAAGGGATGCCGCATGTCAGGAAACTACAGGAACAGAATGGGGACGCCCTCGAACGGAGGGTCGGACGCGATGAATGCGGATGGCGCCCGTAGCCTTCGAGTTTGGCTCGTGGACGACAGCGAAAACTTTCGCGTGCTATTGGCCGCGTTGCTCGAGGACGAGAGCGGGTTCAAATGTGAACGGCAGTTCCCTGATGCGGAGTCGGTATTGGAAGCCCTCGGATCAGGTCACGGACCCGACGTGATTCTGTTGGATGTGCGCATGCCAGGCATGGGCGGGGTGGCGGCAGTGGCGCCGATTCGTGAACTCGCTCCGGCGACACGTGTCCTGATGTTGACCACATTTGGCAATGAGGAAGCGCGTGCCCAGACTCTGCACGATGGTGCCACGGACTTTTTATTGAAGAGCTACTCTGTCCAGGAGATCGCTGAACGGGTGCGATCGGCGATGACATTTCCGCTCGAGGCATCTGCCATCCATGCGCATGCCGCCGTCAAAACTGAAGCGATTGAACACCGTGACGGTTCGCCAACGGTGCACCGCGCAATCCCGAAGCATAAATGCCGGAGCAACCGTCTCGTGCGCGGCTTCCAATGCGTTCGTGGCTGGCTTGCGGTGTTTGCAAGGTGAGCGGCGGGACGGTGGAATTTGCCGGCGGATTTTCACCTTCAGGGCTGAATCTGGTTAGAACGCGCGATCAACTTTGAGGAAACCTCAGGGATCCTTGTTCCCGCTGGCATCCGTCCTGGATTCGACCTCTTCGACGCCGATGGTTTCGTCGACCTTGGGCAGGAGCGCGCGAACAAATGCGTTGCGCAGAATCCCGCCGATTGTTGCCCAGACATCGATGTCCGTTTTCTCGAAGTTCCCCTGCAGGGGGATTCGCGTTGCGAGTTGATTTTCAGGCTGGTTTTTAAACAGAGCGCCGACTCCGGCAACGATTGCCTGCCAGAATTTCTGCAGCACGTTCTTCTTGCGCTCCTTGTCCCAATCGAAGATGTCGAGGTCCTGGAAGAACGGTTTCACATAGCCTTCGTAACGGCCGTCGGCGGCGGCAACCTCGGTGAAGAGCTGGAACGTGCCGCTTTGGACGTCGAACTTTCCGTAGGCGCGCATGAAATCGTTCAGCGCAACCAGGTTCACGTTTGTGACCCCGGCCGCGAGCTCGAACGTGGGCTGCTTCTCCAACGGGTTCAGTCGCAGGACGAGATCGAACTCGCCATCGCCGATGGTTTTTCCGCGCGCGACCACGCCCGCCGGGAGGCGATCCTTCACTTCACGGGAGTTCGTGAGGTTCGTGGCCGTGGCGTACAGGTTGGTTATGTAGATATCGACCTTGGGTTCGCGATGAAAATCCCGGAAACGGATGTCGCCGTTGTTGACCTGAAAACGATTGAGGTTAAACGGAAATAAACTTTCGAGGCTGCGCTTGCCTTCCTCGCCGACGCCCGTTTGTTGCTCTGTTTCCGAGGGACCATTTACGAAGTTGAGCTGGGGTCGATGCAGTTCCACTTCGCCGACAAGCGACCCGTGAAAAAGTTCCTTCCATTGGACTGAAAGATCAACTTCGGGAATGCTCAAAAAGGGAACGGGGACCTGACCTTCAACTTTCTCTAGCTTGAGCCCCTTGATTTTGTAAGCACCGCGGATCAGTTGCATGTCGATGTCTGCGACGCTGCCGCGGTATTCGGGAATCGTGTTCAGCTGCTGGTTGACATAACGCTTCACCACATGCGGCAAAGCGAGGCGTGCGGCGACGATCAATACAACCAGGGAGACAATCGTCCACCGCAGCCAGACTGCGATGGAATGCCACCGGGATTTCACCTTCGCTCCTGCTGTCTGCGCCATGGCGGAAACATTCGGGAAAGGCAGGACGGGAGCTATGGGGTGATCGCCGACAAGTTGCCGATGAACCTCCCGGGCTGCAAAGCGGACGAATCAACGCGGCCGGGCGTAGCTTTGCTCGCAATTCGAAGAATGCCCGTTCAGGACGCCAACGCTGTCGAGCAGATTGCGGAGGTCGACCGGAAGGAACGGTTTATACAGGAGGGCTGCAAAGCCGATCAGCCGCGCCGACGCGGTGTCCATCGCAGTATGATTACCCGTCATCAAGACGACCTTTGCGTCCCGGCGAATGGCGCGGATGGCGTGGCACAATTCCAAGCCGTTCATGCCTGGCATTTCTAGATCGGTAATGACAAGCGAGACCTCCTCGGGCTGGATTTCGAAAGCCTTGAGCGCATCTTCTGCGGATTCGAAACACAAGATCTCAGCGTCCGTCAGCAATTCCATCATCGTGGAGATCACTTGAAGGATGCCGCGGTTATCGTCGACGACAATCCATTTGGAATGGCTGCCTTGTGTCTCCCAATCGTTCTCGGACACTGCTTTATTCACTTGGTCGCATCGTGGATGAAAAATCACATTTGTGAAGGGAGGGATATCCCTACCATTCGAAGCCGTGCGTGCGCCGGGAGGGTTCCCGGCGCACTGGCATCTTAGCGATTCCGGGCGTCAGTTTGCGGGGGGCGATTGCCAGGGCGCGGACCACCCGGCCGGCCTTCGCGACGGGGGCGTTCTCCATCGGGGCGGCCGGCTCCTTCCGGACGCGGTGGGCGAAGTTCCTGGCGCGTCAGGCTGCCGTCGCCGTTCTTGTCCAGCGATCGCAACGCTGCAGGCGCGTTGTCAATTTCGCTGGCGTCGATCGTTCCATCGTGGTTGGCATCAAGGACGGCGATGATAGGCATGGGAGGGCGGGGGCCACCGTCTGGCCCGCCTTGCCGCGGACGAGGTCCATTGCCCGGCTCGTCCTGCGCGAGCAATGGGGTTGCGGTTGCGGCGAGGGCGAGCGCGGCCATTACGATTGTAGTATGGAGTTTCATATGTGTTGCGACCTCCAGCCATAGCGCTGCGCGGGTCAGTCGTGACCCGGCATTGAACAGCGTTACGTGGCTTTCGGTTTTCATGACGCCACTCTACGCGCCTCCACCTTAAGCTAATGTGAAGGCGAAAAGAAAAAACGGACCGCCGGATCACGCGCGACCAGCGTTGTTCGCGCGGAGACCTTCCGCGCAATGTTCGTGGCTCAAATTGAAGATGAAGAGGCGGTGGGACGGGAAACGATTCCCTCGCGAGAGACCGCGGCTCCGCTTATGCCAAGACGATGTGCCAGATCGGATAATTGATCGCGCAGACCTTCCGGCAGCCGATCGCCCAGTGAATCGTAGAACGCGCTGATCGACGCCACTTCCCGTTGCCAGCCCGCTGTATCGACCGCGAGTAACTCGCGAATATGTGAATGGGAAATTTTCAGCCCAGAGAGATTCAGATCGCCTTCGGCAGGAATGCGGCCCATCGGAGTGAGTTCCGCTTCAGCGCTGCCTTCAATGCGGCGGCAGATCCATTCGAGCACGCGGCTGTTTTCGCCATAGCCGGGCCAGAGCCACTGGCCTTCGGCATCTTTTCGAAACCAGTTCACAAAGAAAATCTTCGGAAGGGCGGTGCGCGAGGTGCGATTTGGAAACGACAGCCAGTGCGCGAAATAATCCCCCATGTGATAGCCGCAAAATGGGAGCATCGCGAATGGATCCCGCCGCACGACCCCCGTTTTCCCTGCAGCCGCGGCTGTGGTTTCGGATCCGCACGTGGAACCCAAAAACACGCCGTGCTCCCAATTGAGTGCTTCGCAAACCAGGGGGATGGTCCTCGCGCGACGGCCGCCAAACAGGATCGCGGAGATTGGAACGCCTTCCGGCTTTTGCCAATCGGGGTCAATGACGGGACACTGCGCCGCGGGCGCCGTAAACCTGGAGTTCGGATGGGCGCCCTTGCGTCCGCACGTTGGCGACCACAGATCACCCTGCCAATCAATCCCGGCGGAGGGTGCGGGAGTGCCCATGTCTTCCCACCAAACGTCGTTGTCTGCCGTTTGAACGACGTTGGTGAAAATCGTATTCTGACGGCATGCAGCAAGAGCATGGGGATTGGATCGGGCGGACGTGCCTGGAGCGACTCCAAAAAATCCAATTTCCGGATTCACCGCATACAATCTGCCATCGCAGCCAATGCGCATCCACGCGATGTCATCGCCGACGGTCGTCACTTTCCAGCCGGGCAACGAGGGTTCCATCATGGCGAGGTTGGTCTTCCCGCAGGCGCTCGGAAATGCAGCCGCAATGTAATGCTTCCGTCCGTTGGGGGATGTCAGGCCAAGGATCAACATGTGTTCGGCGAGCCACCCTTCATGGCGCGCCATGAAGGATGCGATGCGCAACGCCAGGCACTTTTTCCCAAGCAACGCATTGCCGCCATAACCGGAACCGTAGGACCACACGGATGGTTCCTCTGGAAAGTGCGCGATGTATTTGCGTTGGGGATCCGGTTCGCACGGCCAGGGTGTGTCGGTTGCGCCTGGCAAAAGCGGCGCACCCACCGAGTGCAGGCAGGGCACGAACGGTCCATGACTTCCGAGTTTCTGCAGCACAGCCGTGCCCATCCGCGCCATGATGTATGTGCTTGCGACCACATAGGGCGAATCCGTCAATTGAACGCCGACCTTGCACAGCGGAGAATCCAACGGTCCCATCGCAAATGGAACAATGTACATTTTCCGGCCGCGCATGGACCCTTTGAAGAGCTCAAGGAGTTTGAGTCGCATCGCGGCGGGGTCCGCCCAGCGATTCGTTGGCCCTGCTGATTCCGATTCGGCTGTGCAGATGAAAGTGCGGTCTTCCAATCGCGCCACATCACTGGGATGCGAGCGCACCAGATAGGATCTGGGGCGCTTCGCGGGATCGAGGCGCACAAAACTTCCCGTCCGCACGAGCGATTCACACAAAGCATTGTGCTCCTCCGTCGAGCCGCTGCACCACACGACATCATCGGGTGTGCAGAGCGCGGTCATTTCATTGATCCATGACAGAAGTTTGCGATGGTAAACGGAATCTCGAATCGAGTGGCTCATAAGTGTTCTCAGACCCGTGTCCCTGGATGGCGCCCGTCGAAACTATGCCACACACCTCCGCGAGCCGAACCAAAAAACGTTCGGAGGTTTGCAATATTCGGAGGGATTCTATTGTGAATCAGGGGTTTAGTTCTGAAGCGGGGCAACATGCGCTGGCCCGGGAGACTGGGGGCTCGGTGGTGGATCTGCATTCGAAATGAACATTGAGGATACGATAGGCTACATGAACGCCGTTCCGGCCTGCGTGGTTTGCGGCAAGAATCTGGAGGGCGGCGGCGGCTTCGCAAAGTTGAAACGGGGGAACGCGATGCTGGAACTCTGCAGTCCTTTATGCCTGGAAACGTTTCAGAATGGACCTGAACCGTTCCTCAAACGGTTGTATCGCATCAATTACTTTAGGGAGCTCGCCTTGCTGCAAAAGTCGGATCAGCCGATCTCGTGACTGTTTAACCCGGAAGAGGCAATGAAGAAGTGGGATAGCCACGAGTGAATGCAATGCAGGCAGATCCGCAGCAGGAATTTTCGTAGGATCCTTTAGTCGTTGCAGTCCATGTTCATCAGGATTATTCGAGGTACGGATTTATGCCGGCGGGCGAGCAGCCTTGACACACTGGACGCCTTGCCCATTCTTCGCGCGAATGGCACTCGCGCCCAGTTCGCTAAACGCTCTCCGGGAACTTCTCGGCACCGAAAATGTGCTCACCGAGCCAGAGGATCTCATCCCGTATTCGTTCGATGGAACCGCTGCGCTCAAGCAGATGCCGGGATGCGTTGCGTTTGTTCGCACCACCGAGCAGATCAGTGCGGTCCTGAGGCATGCGAACGCAGCACGCCTGCCCGTCGTCACACGGGGTTCGGGCACCGGCCTCAGCGGTGGAAGCCTGCCGTCTCCGGATTGCCTTGTGTTGTGCCTCGTCCGCATGGATCGGATCCTCGAGCTCGATACCGCCAATCTGACGCTGCTGGTTGAAGCGGGCGTCACGACGTTGCAGGTGGCCAATGCAGCCGAACACGCAGGTTTGTTTTATCCACCCGATCCGGGATCGATGAAGATCTCAACCATCGGCGGGAACGTGGCCGAAAATTCAGGCGGGTTGCGCGGATTGAAATACGGTGTCACGCGGAATTACGTCATGGGACTCGAAGTGGTGCTGCCCAACGGCGAAATAATGTGGACCGGAAACAAGTGCGTCAAAGACGTTGCGGGTTACTCACTGCGTGATCTGTTCATTGGCTCGGAAGGTACGCTCGGTGTGATCACCAAGGTGCTCTTGAAATTGATTCCCCGGCCCGCGGCGAAGAAGACGCTGCTCGTTACCTTCGCTCAAATGGACCACGCCGCCCAGACCGTTTCCGATATCATCGCTGAGCCAATTATTCCATGCACACTCGAGTTTCTCGATCGCACTACCATCCAATGTGTGGAGGAATACGCGAAGATCGGACTGCCGCGGGATTGCGGCGCTCTGTTGCTGATGGAATCCGACGGCCATCCCGCAGCCGTGGCCGGCGAAGCGGCGCAAATGGAATCCATTGCACGCTCAAACGGTGCGCTGGAAATTCGGATCGCGACCGATGATGCCGATGCCGCGCAGCTTGCAACCGCACGCCGCAGCGCGTTCTCAGCCCTCGCCCGGGTCGCGCCAACGACCATTCTCGAAGACGTCACAGTTCCGCGCAGCGAGCTGGCTAAAATGGTTCGATTCGTCGAGGCCACAGCGCGCAAGCATCAGCTGCGGGTCGGAACGTTCGGGCACATGGGAGATGGCAACCTGCATCCGACGTTCCTCATTGATGAGCGAAACTCCGATGAAATGCATCGCGTCGAGGAAGCGTTCCAGGAATTGTTTGCGGAAGCGATCCGTTTGGGGGGAACGATCACGGGCGAACACGGAATCGGCGTTGCGAAAAAGAGGTTTCTTCGCCAGTTCGCGGGTGACGCCCAGATGCGTGTCATGCAGGAATTCCGGCGGGCAATGGATCCGAACGGCATTTTGAATCCAGGGAAGATGTTTTAGGGCGTATTTGTTTGGTGGTGGGGGCGCGGTCGGAACAAGGTCGAACGTTTTGGGTTCGCACGTTGCTGTGGCGGAAACAGGCACACTCCGTCGTGAATCAATGAAGCTTTTCAAGTCGCGGATTTTTGTGGTTCTCATCGCATGTGAGCACGAACGTTCCGCGAATGCCGTCCGGGGTTATAAAGCGTTGGAGAAGCGAGGCCGGGAATTGCACGCGCTGGCCGGATCGACTCACGCCGACTGCATGGCGAACTCCTCCACGATAGTACTCGAGAAACTCATCAGGCGAGATGCTCAGTTCGAATTCGTAGCGATGCATGGGGGTACATTGCGCGCCCGGAAGCTTCAGCCGTTTTCGTTTCGCTTAATCTCCAACGGGACGCCATGGCGTAGCACGCGCCGATGTTTTTTCAGCACGAAAGGAAAAACAAGGACGATTGCAATTGCGCAGCAGCCGACATTGTTTTTGGGCCGGCCGCTGGCTCGTCACTCAAGGTCTAACCATTGACATTGGAGTTTTGGCCGATACTCTGTGCGAACCATTCCACGACCATCGTGAAGTGCTGAACCAAAGCCGTGGCTGAAAAAGACGATTATCTAGTGGACATGCTGGTTGATCTCGGGTTTGTGAGCCCCCAGCAGGTCACCGCACTCCAAACTGAAGCCCAATCTGCCGGAGTCGGTGTTGTCGATTTGATGCTGGCCAACAAGCTTGTCCGGCCAGCTGATGTCACCCAGGCCAAAGCCGCGCATTTCGGCGCGGAAGTGGTCAACCTCGGGGAAATCAAAATCGAGGATGACGTCATTGCAATGGTCCCCCGCCATATCGCGCGCAAGTATCGCGTTGTTCCCGTCTTCAAGCATGACAACACCCTGACGGTTGCGCTCGCGGATCCTTCGGACCTGGATACCATCGACAGCCTCGGGCATTTGCTGCACGCGGAGATTATTCACCAGGTCGCCTCCGAAGAAGACATCGAGAACGCGCTGAGCAAGTATTACGGCGGCGATCGAAAGGCGATGGAGCAGGACAGCCGATTTCAGGAAGTCATTCAGCGGCTGACTGAAGAACACGTTGAGGCGTCGCTGCCGGGCGCTGACGACGGAAAGGTTGTTGAGGCTGACGCCCCGTTGATCAAGTTGGTGAATCAATTGATTGTCGAGGCGTTCAAGCTTCGGGCTTCCGACATTCACCTGGAACCCCTGGCAAAGACTTTCCGTTTGCGCTATCGGATCGACGGCGTCCTGCAGGAAATGAAAGCTCCGCCGAAGCGGCTGCAAGCGGCGATCATTGCGCGGTTGAAGATTCAGTCGAACATGTCGATTGCCGAGCATCGCATCCCGCAGGACGGCCGCATCCAGACGCAGGTGGGTGCGAAGACAATCGATTTGCGCGTTTCCTGCCTGCCAACTAATCATGGCGAGAGCATCGTCATGCGTATTCTGGACAAGGAAGGTTTGAAGCTGGGGTTGCCTGAGCTCGGATTCTTTACGGACGATCAGCAGACGTTCGAACGCTTGATTGGACTTCCTGACGGCATTCTGCTGGTCACGGGCCCGACGGGTTCCGGGAAGACGACGACACTTTATTCCTGCCTGAATTTCATCAATCGTCCCGACCGAAAGATCATCACGGTCGAGGACCCTGTGGAATACATCCTGGCCGGCATCAACCAGGTGCAGGTGAATGAGACGGTGGGGTTGACGTTCGCGATGGCGTTGCGTTCGATTCTGCGCCAGGCGCCGAACGTGGTGATGATCGGTGAAATTCGCGACCTTGAAACGGCGTCCATTGCGATCAACGCATCGCTGACCGGTCACCTGGTGTTCTCGACCTTGCACACGAACGATGCGCCGAGCGCCGTGACGCGCTTGATTGACATTGGCGTGAAGCCGTTTCTTGTCGCCTCCTCGACGCGCGCGCTGATGGCGCAGCGGTTGGTGCGAAAGGTTTGCAAGCAATGTGCTGCCCCGAGCATGCCGACCGAAGCTGAATTGCGTTCGCTCGGTTTGGATGCGGAATCGATCAAGAATGCCACATTCATGAAGGGCAAGGGCTGCTCCAATTGCTCAGGCACGGGCTGCCGCGGCCGCTTCGGCATTTTCGAAATCTTCCTGGTGGACGACGAGGCGCGAAAACTCATCTACGAGAAGGTGCCTTCGTCGGTCCTGCGCACACGCGCTCGCGAGATGGGAATGCGCACACTCCGCGAAGACGGCATTCGCAAGGTGGTTGCGGGTTTGACGACTCCGGAAGAGGTCATTCGTGCAACGGTTGGAGACGTGGATTGACGTATCGAGGTGGAGTCGTGAAGCGTCAGGGCGTTCAATACTGCGGCGGGCTTCGATGCGGCACACCCGGCTGGGATTGCAAAACGGAACGGACTGTGCCCTGTCCAATTTCAGAAAACCTGTTTAAAACGAGTTAAGGCTTAGAATTCATGTCCTATTCGATGTCTGATCTGTTGCAGTTGGTGGTGTCAGAGGGAGCCTCCGACCTCCACATCCGCGTCGGAACCCCGCCAACGATCCGGGTTCACGGCATTCTGCACCGCGTGGAAGGCCCTGCGCTCTCGTCCGACGATGCTGAAGAGCTGATGCGCAGCATGTCTTCCGAGGATCACATCCAGCACGTGCGCGAAAAAGGCGGCGCAGACTTCGCATTCGCGTTCGGTGAAGCGGCCCGTTTCCGCGTCAGTGTGTTCAAGGAGAAGGGAAATTTCGGAATGGTCCTGCGGCAGATTCCGAGCAAGCTCCTGACGATTGAGCAAATCGGCATTCCGCCGTCGGTGAAGGAATTGTTGTACAAGCCGCGCGGATTGATCCTGGTCACGGGGCCGACGGGTTCCGGCAAAACGACCACCCTCGCATCGCTCCTGAACCTCGTGAATGAAGAGCGCGACGAGGTGCATCTGATCACGATCGAAGACCCGATTGAGTATTACCACAAGCACAAGAAAGCGCTCGTGACGCAGCGCGAGGTGCATGTGGATGTTCCGAGCTTTGCAGAAGCGCTGCGGCGCGCCTTGCGCCAGGATCCGGATATGGTGCTGGTCGGCGAAATGCGCGACCTGGAAACAATTGAGGCGGCGATCACCGCGGCCGAAACGGGCCACTTGGTTTTCGGCACGCTGCACACGACTGGCGCTGCCAAGACAATTGACCGCCTGGTCAATGCGTTTCCAACAAACCAGCAGGAAACAATTCGGATCCAGCTCTCGACCGTGCTGCAGGCGGTGATTTCACAATTGCTCATTCCCCGGGTTGACAAGCCGGGCCGCGTGGCGGTTTTTGAGATTATGATCAACACCCCGTCGATCGCGGCGCTGATTCGTGACAACAAGACGTTCCGCATCCAATCGGACATCCAGACGGGGGCCAAGTACGGCATGGTGACGCTGGATTCGTTCCTCGTTGAAAAGTATTTGCAGGGGATGATTGCACGGGAGGAAGTCATCACAAAGTCGCAGGATCCAATCACAATCCAGGCGAAACTGCAGGAGCTGGAACTGGCGCAAGCTGTCGGGGTGGATTCGAGCGGCAAGCAGCAGCAGCCCAAGACGTAATTCACTATGTCGGAAGAAATCTCAAATCCACTGCTGTCGCTCATCAAAGAACAGGGTCTCATTGACGACCTGCAATACGAGGAAGTGGCGGCCGAACACAAGCGCGCTGGCACCCCCGTCGGGCAGATTCTTCAGGACTTCGGCATCATGGATATCGATGCCATTCTCGAGACCATCAGTCATTACATGGGCGCGCCGGTGGTGGACCTGAAGAACGTCAATTTCTCTCCCGACCTCCTCAAGGCTATTCCGCCCAACACCGCCCGGATGTACCGCTGCGTTCCGGTGGGAACAGTCGGAAATGCGCTCCAAGTGGCTTTCGAGGATCCGCTGAATCCCGGCCGTGTCGATGAAGTGGGCTTCATTGTTAAGCGGGACGTGCAGCCGGCGATCGCAAATCCAGCGGAAATTGCCAAGGTGATCGATCGCCACTACGGCCAGGACGACACCGACAGTGTTTCAGAAATCCTGAAGGAACTTGGGGCAGATGAAGGGATTGCGAGGGAGGTCGAACAAATCGAAGCCAGCGATGACATTGCAACGGTTGCCGATCTTGCGGACGCGGCGCCGATCGTGCGTTTCGTTAATCTGGTGTTAATGCAGGCGGTGAAAGATCGCGCGAGTGACATTCACTTTGAGCCGTTTGAATCCGAATTTCGGATTCGATATCGCGTGGATGGGGCGCTGTACGAAATGGCCCCGCCTCCGAAACATCTCGCCCTGCCGGTTGTCTCGCGTATCAAGGTGATGGCGAGCCTGAACATTTCTGAACGGCGGCTCCCGCAGGATGGACGCATCAAGTTCACGCTTGGAAACCGGCAGATCGACTTGCGCGTTTCCACCTTGCCAACCGCCTTTGGTGAATCGGTGGTGTTGCGCGTGCTGGATCGTTCAGCCGTCAACATGGAACTCGAATCGCTCGGGTTTCCGAAGTACGTCTACGATTACATCACGGAGGCGATCCTGCGGCCGAACGGCATTTTCGTCGTTACCGGGCCGACGGGCTGTGGCAAGACGACGACGCTTTATTCCTGCCTTCGCCGGGTCAACACCATCGATTCGAAGCTGCTGACAGCCGAGGATCCCGTCGAGTATGACATTGAAGGGATCATGCAGGTAGCGATCAATGACGCTGCCGGAATGACGTTCAGCAAGGCGTTGCGATCGTTCCTGCGCCAGGACCCGGACATCATCATGGTGGGTGAAATGCGCGATATCGAAACTGCGCAGATTTCCATCCAGGCATCTCTTACGGGTCACCTGGTCCTGAGCACGCTGCACACGAACGATTCACCTGGCGCGGTGACGCGTCTTGTGGACATGGGTGTTGAACCGTTCCTGATATCTTCGACGCTCATGGGTGTTTTGGGGCAGCGCCTGGTGAGAACCATTTGCAAGCAATGCCGCACACCTTTTGAGCCGACGGAAAACCAGCTGGCCATGCTGAACCTGTCTCCGCACGACCTGGGTGACAAGGTGTTCTATTACGGGCGCGGCTGTTCCAATTGCAATGACACGGGTTACAAGGGCCGAAAGGGCATCTACGAGTTGCTTGTCGTAAACGACGCGATTCGCATGTTGATCAACGAACGCGCGCCGACGGTTGTTATGCGGCAAAAGGCGGTGGAACTGGGAATGGTTACCCTGCGAGAGGACGGATTGCGGGGAATTTTCGACGGTGACACCACCATCGAGGAAGTCGTGAAATACACCTAAGGAGAGGCTTATGCCGAAATTCAATTACGTCGCAATGGATCAGCGGGGGAAGGAGACCAAGGGCACCCTCGAAGTCACCAGCCAGAACGAGGCAATCAGCCGCGTGAAGGAGATGGGCCTGTTCCCCACGAAGATTGTCGAGATCGACAAGACGAAGGACAAGAAGGTTGAGAAGGCCAAGGCCGGGGCGCGCGGCGCAAAGCCGAAAGGCAAAAAGGGCCAGATCAACATCAGCATCCCGGGCCTCGGCGGCCGGGTGAAAACCAAAGTCCTGACAACCTTCACGCGCCAGTTGGCGACGCTGGTGGACGCTGGTCTTCCGCTGCTGCGCGGATTGCGGGTGCTTGAGAAGCAGGAGCGTAATCCAACCCTGAAAAAGATCATTGCCGAGCTCGCCCTGTCGATCGAGGGCGGCAGTACATTTTCCGAAGGCCTGGCTCAGCATCCCAAAGTTTTTAACCGTTTGTTCGTGAACATGGTGAAAGCCGGCGAACTGGGCGGTGTGCTCGAAGTCGTGCTTGCCCGCCTTTCCGAGTTCATGGAAAAAGCCCAGAAGATCAAGGGCAAGGTCAAGGCCGCGATGTTTTATCCGGTCGCGGTGCTGATTGTCGCGACAGTGATTCTCGGCATCCTGACGGTGATCGTCATTCCCAAGTTCAAGGAAGTGTTCGCGGGCCTCGGCGAAGGCCGTCCGCTGCCAGGCTTCACCTTGCTCGTCCTCGGCATCAGCGACACGATTCGAAACCATTTCATTGTCACTTCGATCAGTGTGATCGTCGCGGTCATCCTCTTTGTTCTCTTTATCAAGACCAAGTTCGGCCGGAAGGTCTTCGACAAGTTCAAGCTGAAGATGCCGGTCATCGGTCCCGTGGTGACCAAGATTTCCATATCGCGATTCACCCGCACGCTTGGAACCCTGGTTTCGAGCGGCGTGCCGATTCTGCAGGCGCTGACGATCGTCAAGGAAACGTCCGGGAACGTCATCATCGCGAACGCAGTGGCTTCTGTTCATGACAGCGTAAAGGAAGGCGAAACGATCACAGCGCCGCTTGAGGCATCCGGGGTTTTTCCGCCGATGGTGATTTCGATGGTGGACGTCGGTGAGCAAACGGGTGCCTTGCCGGAAATGTTGCTGAAGATCGCGGACAATTTCGATGACGAGGTCGACAATGCAGTCGCTGCCATGACTTCGTTGCTGGAACCGATCATGATCGTTTTTCTTGCTGTCGTGGTGGGCAGCATCGTCATTGCGATGTTCCTTCCGCTGATCGATCTGATGAACAACCTCGGCGGCGGCGCTGGCGGGGATTAGCAGCGAGTAGCTAATACAGGTTTCCCAAACCTGCTGCATCCCCGGGTTCCTTGTCGGCAGGGGTGAACCTCCACCATAGGAAGGGAGATCCGCGACACGGGCGGACTCGCAGTTTCAGCTACACGCGACGCGTTCGGCCCAACAACTTATTGACAAACAATCCAGCCGTGCGTAAATACAACGTAAATACATTGCATGGGCAATTGACTTACAGATCAGCTCGATATGGAGTTTGACTGGACCAATGTGCCTTTCGATTTGGATGGTTCTTTGACGGAAAGAGAAATCGAGGAGTCTTTTGAGGACCCGTTTGCCTTGAAGCTGCTGCCTGATTCGCCGCGATTCGCAGTTCAGGCGCGATTTTTTAACTTGGGGATGTCTGCTGGGGGGGTGGGGGTGTTCAGCGTTTATCGAACGAACGGAAAGCGCATTCGTGTTCTCTATGCGCGGACGTTCCAGCCGGAAGAACGGGTGTTCTATCAGCGCAAGATGGATCAGACCCTTGCGTAAACAATGCGGTTTTTGGCCCGAAAACGATTGCGATGCGAGCGTTCGCCCATTGGGAAGATGTGCCGATCTTCGACAGCGAATCTGCCGAGGCGGACTTCTGGTCGGAAAATAAGCCCGACCTGCGGCTCATGGAATCTGCGCTGGCTGGCAACACGGAATCCTCGGAATCCGTCACGATCACCCTGCGGATCGATCCGAGAATGCTGGCGAGAATCAAGCGGCTGGCCCGGTCGCGGTATTTGAATTATCAGAGCATGATCAAGCAATGGTTGAGCGAGCGGATGGAAGATGAACTTCGTGAAAAGTAACCTGCCTATGAAACGCGAAAACCTGAACCCCAAATCTGTCCCGGCGCCTCGGCGGTCTATTCTGGCGTTCACACTCATCGAATTGCTCGTAGTGATAGCGATCATCGCGGTTCTCGCGGGCCTTCTCTTTACCGCGATGCCGGCGTTCGCACGTGCGAAGGCGATGTCCACAGCCCGCGCTGAGATCACGCAAATCATGTCAGCGATCGATGCCTATAAGGGCAAATATGGCGTCTATCCGCCCGACAGCCCGCTGCGCGGCCCCGTGATGACGCCTCTTTATTACGAACTGATCGGAATGCAGGTGGTGAATAACGGGACGGCCTATCGAAGCCTGGATGGCAGTTACACCATTGGAACGAATGCCGTCGTGTCTGCCTTCGCGGTTCCCGGCCTCATCAACAGTTCGGCATCCACTGGCGCCACTGACGATCGTCCGGCCATCGAGTCGTTTCTCAAGAATTTGAAGCCCGCGCAGGTGGTTTCCAACAGCAACGTGAGACTCCTGGCATGCAGCGCGGATGACACCCTCATCTGGCGATATAATTCGTCCAATCCGACAAACAGCCCGCGGACCTACGACCTTTGGGTGGATGTGGTCGCTGGCGGAAAAACCAATCGCGTTGCCAATTGGAATGTTGCCCGCTGACACGTTCAAACCTGCTTCCCATTATGAACACAACTGCTGCTCGATCACCCTTCCCGCGGAAGGCGTTCACGCTTATTGAACTGCTCGTTGTCATTGCCATCATTGGCATCCTGGCCGCAATGCTCCTGCCTGCGCTTGCCAAGATGAAGGAGAAGGCAATGATCAATCGGGCGAAGAGCGAGATGGCCATGATCGTCTCGGGAGTCGAGCAATATTACAACACCTACAGCCGTTCGCCCGTTCCTGCGGATGTCTCCAAGTTGATTGTGTACGGCGACGGGCGGCAGGACGACATCACCTATGGCGGACAGGTTTTAAATCCCGGCAACCCGCGCTACGAACGCACCAATTCTGAGTTGATGTCGATCCTGATGGATTACGAAAAATTCCCCAACACGGGCGGTCCCACATTGAACGCGGGGCATGTAAAGAACGTGCAGCAAATCAAGTTCATCTCCCCAAAGATGACTGACAATGTGGCCAATGCGGGCGTGGGTCCCGACCTCGTCTATCGCGATCCATGGGGCAATCCCTACGTGATTTCAGTCGACCTCAACATGGACGATAAAGTCCGCGACTCGCTCTATTGCCAGCAAGGTGTGTCGATGAGCAGCGGGGACACGGGTTTCTTTGGGTTGTTCCGTGCGCCAGGCGAGACCGGGGACGAGTTCAAGTACAACGGCAGGGTGATGGTCTGGTCGAAGGGGCCTGACGGGAAGTATGGTCCCGCAGCGAAGGCGAATGCGGTTCCAAACCGCGATAACGTGCTGAGCTGGCAATAGGAACATCTATGAATTTGCGCCGTTCCATTGCGGGATTCTCGCTGATCGAGCTGCTGGTTGTCATTGCGATCATCGGAATTCTTGCCGCCATTGTTGCCCCGAGCCTGCAGACTTTTCGCAAGGGCGATGCGATGGCAGCGGCAACGAGCCAATTACTGGGCGGCGCTGCACGGGCGCGACAGATGGCTTTGACGCAGCGGACGGATGTTTACATGGTGTTCCTGCCGACGAATTTCGTGGGCCTGATCACAGAACCGCATTGGCTGGCATTGGACGACCAGCAACGAATCGCGTTGACCAACCTGGTTGATCGTCAACTCACTGGCTTTACGTTTGTGTCCTTCCGCAGTGCGGGCGACCAGCCGGGACAAGGGCGGCCATACTACCATGGCGCGTGGGAGCAACTCCCAGACGGCGTTTTCATTCTGCCTGAGAAGTTCCGGTATCGGTCGGAAGTTCCGCAATTTTTCACCATCAGCGATCCGGCGAAGGGCGAGGATTATAGGATTTACGGGTTTGAGCGGGTCGAGGTTCCGTTCCCAACCGCGACGGCGCCTTCCATTTTTCTTCCCTGCATCGGTTTCGACCATCAGGGACGGCTGATTACTCGGCCTCAAAACGAGGAGGCGGAACTGATTCCGCTGGCTGCGGGAAGCGTGGCGTATCCGCGCGATCCCAAAACAAAGCAACTGGTGATCCTGGGCCCGAACGAAAATCAGGTGAGCGTGCAGGAACAACCGCCCAACAACAGTCGAATCGGATATCATGTCGTTCGGATTGACTGGCTGACCGGCCGCGGGCATCTGGAACGAAGGGAGATTCAATGAAGATCCGGACTTCCTCGCGGTCTCACGCGTTCACCATGGTGGAAATCGCCTTGTGCCTGGCGATCGTCGGCTTTGCGCTGGTCGCCATCATCGGCGTGCTGCCCACTGGCATGAATGTGCAGAAGGACAACCGCCAGCAAACGATCGTCAACCAGGACGCCGGTGTCTGGCTCGATGCGTTGCGCAATGGCGCGTATGGATTTGATGATCTTACCAACTACGTGGTTGCCATTACGAACTACTGGACCGAATACGAAGTTCGGACGGACGGCACGATTGTTCGCAATGCTGGAAATGAGAATTCCTACAGCTATGCGCAATCGAAGGTGACTTTTCCGGCAGGCGTGCCGAACGATAGTTTTCGCCTGACGAACGGATACCGGATCATCGGAGTCCTCAGCACGCCCAAATTCTGGCCCGTCAATGGGCCGTCGCGCGTCGGGCTTTTCACGAGCAATTACGTTGTCGCATATGTGCGCTCCATGAGCGGCGCCATCGTCGAAAAAGCGCCGCAACGGAATGTCGATGTGCTCGACTCGGCGTTCACGTATCGCATGGTGGTTGAAAACGCACCGTATGTTCCCGCTTTTCTTGGCGACACCAACAACGCAACGCTTTACCTGCACAATCTGCAGTTGAACAATTCCACTGATGTTCGGCTGCTGTTCCGCTGGCCGGCGCTTCCAACGGGAATTGGGAATGGACGTCAGAACTTCAGGCAGATGGTTGCAGGTTCCATCTTCCGAAGGATGGATACTAACACACCCTCCCATCCCGTCTTTTTCTTCGAACCCTCCAAGTTCGTCCAGGTGCAATGAACAAGCTTCCGTCATTACGAGCGGGTCACCGATCCATTGCGCGCGCGGCGTTCACGCTCGTTGAAATCATGATTGCGGTCACGCTCATGTCCGTGATCGTGCTGGGATTGGTCGCAATGTTCAGCCAGACGCAGCGGGCCTTTCGCCTGGGCATGAACCAGACCGATGTGCTGGAGGCAGGGCGGGTCGCGACAGACTTGATCGTGCGCGAGCTCGAGCAGATGACTCCGCCGCTCAAGACCAACTCCGCAACTCCAGGCTTTTATACGCAGCTGATGCATGTGGACAATACCGGCTGGCAGGCGCTTCCAGGCTACAGCATGCGGACGAACCTGATGTCGGATCTGTTTTTTGTAATTCGCGAAAACCAGACGTGGTCTGGGATCGGCTATTTTGTGCGGACGAATGCGAGGATCCAGGGTTCATTTGGGCCCGTAGGAACACTCTATCGATACCAAACCAACAACAGTTCGTTCCAGTTCAGCTTCAATCCGTTTTCCATGTGGCACGGCTTCAATCAGGCGCGGGGGAACGGGGTTCTGACAAACGTTGCGAAGGTTCTCGACGGTGTCGTGCATTTCAGGGTTCGAGCCTTCGACACGAATGGGATGGAAATCGTGTCAGTGCCGGAATTGAACACCCTGGGAACGAACTACAGCAGCCGTTTGGTTGCGTGGTCGGCGACAAACTCGCTGATCCTGCCTCACATTTACGATTACCGCATGTCGTCGAATACGTTGCCTGCGTTCGTGGAACTGGAGATTGGGATTCTTGAGAACCAATCCTATGAGCGCTACCAAGCGGCGCCGACACACGCCCTTAAGCTGCAGTCGTATCGCACCAATTTTGTCGGCAATGTGCATCTGTTTCGGCAACGCGTGTCCATTCGCCGGGTAGACCTGCCCGCCTATCAATGAAATTGCATCTGAAATTTTGGAGACATTCGGCCCCATCGGCCCGGCCTTTTCGCCCGCTCAGTGTTGAATTGCCGCGTCGGTCACCGACGCAGAATGGCATCGCGTTGATTGTCACCCTGATCATGCTCTCGGTGATCACGTTCCTG
>DASPIL010000073.1 GCA_035629175.1 Verrucomicrobiia bacterium
ATCACACCACATATCTTGCTTTGTTCTCGGCGAAAGTTGTCCCTATAGTGCAACGCCCACGCCTTACCGCTTACGAAAGAGTTGCCATCACCGGGTAGAATTGGGGCAAAGCTGAAACGCTGAAGGCTAATGGAATGCAAAGGGGTCGCATGTGGGCGCTGCGAGAAGCGTCGATTCCTTGCGAGCTGAAAACGGCTCAGGAAAACGCGCCTAACGATCAAAAGCGGGATCGTTTTCGGAGCATCTGTCTGCGATCAAACGAGATGCCTTGGTGACAGGAGACACACGGTAGGTTGCTTAAGCTGTGAAATGTACAAAAATCAGATGTGACACGGGGCGCAGAGTCTCTGCGCGCAGGCGAGGTGTCCGGAGGTGCTGGTCATTCTGTTCCGTTGCGTTTAACGCGCCAGACTTTACCGGCATTCCGTGATGCAACCTTCCGTGCAGCTGGCGCCGGACGGTGATCGCAGAAAAGGTTCACTGCAACCCTCTCACCTTTTAGAGATGCGCGGCTATTCAAATTTCCATTCGTCGAGGTTCATCAGCGGCTTGTCATCGCCGAAGAATTTCAGATACAGATCGTGCACACCTCTGGCGCGCGTGATTCTGCAGGATTGAGTCTCCCATTTGTCCAGGGCGCCCGTGGAGTTGACCTTGAGCGTGCCGATTGGAGTGCCCGTTTCACTGTCGAGACGGAGAACAATAGTTGCGCCCTCTTCCACAGTCGCCACGCTCGCGAGAAAATTAGTCGCGCCCCGGTCGCCAAAGTCGACGCCTTTGATCTTGATGTATGCGCCGTTCTCGGTTGCGTTCACGTAAACACCCGCCTTGCCCAACCGCGGGGTTGTCTTGATTCCTCGCGAATAGCAGATCGTCGCGGCTTCAACTTGCGCGTAAGGATTGAAAGCGCCGACCTGCGCAACGCCTTCGTCGTTCCACCACGGAAGCTTCGGAATCGTCCCGTCAGAATTGTAAGTCATTTCGGCGACGCAGACCGAACGCCGTTCGCGCTTCACAGGCGCAATCTCCCAGTTGAGCTTGTAATGAAATCCGAAAATGTAGGACTTGCCTTTGAACTCGATGATGCCCGGATGATTCCCGTCGGACAACCTGTTGGGATCCATGATTTGTCCCGTGAATGGCCACGGTCCCGTTGGACTATCGCTCATGGAATAGCCGATGCCTTCCGGGCAGCAGGTGGAGGCGTAAGCCATGTAATAATGGCCGTTTCGCTTGTAGAACCACGGGCCTTCCTGGTAGTTCCTTGGCTTCACGGATGACTTCACCACTTCGCCGGAATACGAAATCATGTCCTCATTGAGCTTCACGTAATAGAGATTTGGATTGCCCCAATACAGGTAGGCCTGGCCGTCATCATCGATGAACACCGTTGGGTCAATGTCTTCTCGGCTGTTCGAGATCAACGGCTTTCCGATCGCATCCACAAACGGCCCTGTGGGACTGTCTGAAACCGCCACGCCAATCGACATGGTGCCATTCCGCTTCTGGGCTGCGGTGCTGAAGAAATAGAATTTCCCGTTCCGGAAGATGCATTGCGACGCCCAGGCGCTGTTCTTCACGGCCCAACTGAATGTCTCGGTGGAAATCACCGCCCCCCGATCCGTCCAATTCACCATGTCGGTTGAAGTGAAACATTTCCAATCGAACATCTTGAATCCCGTGGCGTCGTCTTCGTCATGGCCGGTGTACAGATAAACCACGCCGTCGTGCACCAGGGGCGCAGGATCGGCGGTAAAGGACGTTTGCACGATTGGGTTGTCGCCCCGGCATGTCGTTCCGAACATGGCGCTGGAAGCGACCAGCATTGCCGCGGTTGGTTTCCAAATTCTCGTAATCATGAGCCTCTGCATCGCTGGTTAATCGGGTTCTGTCAGGCGCGAATCATCGGAATCCCTTGGTTGTATCGAATGAAGGCTGGATCGTTCCGTCTGATCCGAAACAAAAACGCGGGATAACAGGGAACAAAATGAACGCTTCCCGGCGGATTGCAGGATGCGGGACGGACTGTTCTTCTTCATATTGCCGAAACCAAGCATTTCACCCTGCCGGACGAGCGGGCAACTGTGTGCAACCTGCGGACATCTCGGTGCCAACCGCGATCATGCGCAAAACAGGAACGAGGACGAATAGGCTAAACGTCATATTGTTGTTTATATTGGCGCGAATCGAGACCGTAGAACGCGCGCGCGGCGCCGCGCAGGCGTGTGACACCGTCCGAACTTCTAATCCTCAGCGGTCTCTCCTAAATGCAATGGGGTCGCGTCTAAAGAGTGGACAAATGAGAATTGATGTCCGAGAGCAGCCAAGTGCAGGTGAGAATGTAAAACATTTAGACGCGACCCCATTGCGTTTTTTGGTCCGGAGCGCCAGAGGTTCGTTGCGAAGCTTCAGAAGCAATTGTCAACGTTTTAGATGCGACCCCATTGCGCGTTTTTTGGAATATGTGGTTCAACGCCTGAACAAACGAAAGGCACAACGAGAAGCGAACAGTTCAGGTGACGTCCGACTGTAAACCGATGCCGATACTGCGAAGATGCACTTGGTTCAAGCAGCACGGGAGTTAGCTGTATCGAGGGCTGACGAGTTCGACGTACATGGCCGAACGAACGCACTTCGGAAAGTCGGAGCGAATGCGATCCTTTCAAGGGAAGGCAAAGTGGCTTCTCCTTGGCATATTTCCTCATAGAACCACTCGGCACCACAGACGAGCAAGGCGACCAACTGCGCAAGGATTTATCCTGAGGCGGTTTGTAGCCGGTCAACGTTTAATTCCACCAGTGAGAGCATAGCACTTAAAATCTACCACCGCAGACCAGCAGTATTTTCAGACTCAGCCCAGGAAAAGAACAAATTACGCATCGATCGCGGCTGAAATGCTTTTCAAAGCCAACTGAGATTCTTCGATTGCTAGACGTTCTACGGCACAGGCTTTCGTTAACAATTCATCAGGCAGGAATTCGTCGAACTTTTCGAAGTTACGAGGCGTCACCCGAGAGCCTAGTTGCTGTGCTGTTATCCTGCTGTTCGCGAGCTTCTTCACGAAATCTCGAAATTCGCTGATACCGGGAACCGGCAGCCAGAGTGACAGGCGATCCGTTTCGCAGTTTACACCATTCAATTCAGCCATAATAGCGAGGGTGCGCAGACATCGTGTTCCAACCCAGGGAAACCAGCGCACTCCTCTTGGGGCGAGCAGCACATCTGACGCGTTCAGGCCGACCGTCGCCGCGACATGGCGGGCGGTCCGCAAGAGTTCACGGGCGGCAATGTCGAGATAAGCGGGTTCATCGCCCGCCAGAAGAACGGTCTTAATTTCCTGAACGACGCGAGTATGTAGATCGCCTCCATTGCCGAGGAAGACGGGAATCTTCCCGCCTTTGGCAGGTGTAACCCACACTGTCTTGGTGGCTGTATCGATTTCTTCCACCAGCCAACGCTTGCCCGCCAGGACAACGAGTTGGCCTGCGGGCGGCAGAGCATCAAGCGGCAGTTCGCCAATCTCAGATTTGTCGTGCCGCACGGTGAACATCTCAGTGCTCTTGAATGCCGCGTAAAAATCGTGGGCGGAAGTAATGCGTTCAGCGGCGGGGGTGAGAATGATCTCACTGGTTGGAATCTGTTCGATGAGTTGCTTCGTCGCCAGGGTCCGGAGCAACAATACAAAGTCGGTTGCTGAAACGGAACGAAACGGGCCTCTCACCGCAAGGGATTCATGGAGATTCGAGGCCGACATTCCTCCCGTTTGCTTCAAATGGCTGAACACTTGATGCACAAGTGTGCTCAGGTGCATCTTCTGCGTTTCCGTCGGTTCAAGCCACTTTTGCTGCATCAGCCGTGTCAGAGCAATACTGCGGAGCAGATCGGGAAAGAGCAGGTCGGTTAGCCGACTGCCCGCGTGAGGTGATTCCTCACGCGCATATAGTCGCATGATTGAGGACTCGCCCTCACGGCGACCCGAACGGCCGAGTCTTTGGACAAATGATGCAACACTCCAAGGCGGATCAATTTGACCAACGGCTCGCACTGAACCGATATCAATTCCCATTTCGAGGGTGCTGGAGCAAATCGCCGTTGTCGGGACGCCACTTTTTAGCGCGGTTTCGGTTTCCTCGCGGAGTTCTTTGGCGACTGACCCGTGGTGAATCATGAACGGGTCATGAGGCCATTTCTGTTTGGCCACTCGATCATGCACCCGGACCGCGAGTTCCTCGGCAGTTCGTCGAGAATTGACGAAGACAAGATTGGTGGAAGTGGCAAAATTGCGAACGACATCGTCCGCAACATCATCAAGATCATCCGGTGAATCAGATTCGTCGGCTGGTTTTGGTGTGTTATTTTCAGTTCGCGGCGATTCACCGGCGGCGAGCAATTGTTCGGCAGTTTTGTGCCGAACAAACTCCAGGATCTCCGCCGGCGTGAGTCGCGGCGCACAGTTGCCGGCCTTTCGCGCATCGGGTCGCTTCAGCACCGCTTTAAGTGCAAATCGCACCTCCCGCCCCGCGCCGGAATCTTGAACGAGCGTGACAGTTCCCGGTGCATCTGGCGCGAGAAACTGTTTACCCATCTCAGGATCACCGAGCGTCGCGGAAAGGCCGATCAGGCGTGGCTGCCGCCCAGTCGCGGCGCACAATCGCGAGAGTAAGCTGAGAAGATGAACGCCTCGGACGTTGCCGAGAAACGAATGAACTTCGTCCACGACGACAAATTCCAATTCACGATAGAGGCGTGGCACTTGGGCCCCGTAGTTGATGAAATTTGATTCGAGTGACTCCGGCGTAATGAGGAGAATGCCGCCGGGGTTGCGACGGAGAGCTTGTTTGTGGGATGCGGAAACATCGCCGTGCCAGCGATGAACCGGGACTTCCATGCGCTCACACAAGTGATCAAGCCGACCAAATTGGTCATTGATTAGGGCCTTGAGCGGTCCGACGTAGATGGCGCGAACAGAATCATGCGGCCCTGCGGCGAGTGTCGAAATGATCGGGAGAAAGGCCGCTTCGGTCTTGCCGCCTGCGGTGGCCGCGCAGATGAGCAGATGACTGCTACCACCGAGCAGTGTTTGGATGGCTTCGGTTTGAATGGGACGAAGCTGCTTCCAGCCCATCTCCCAGATGGCGCGTTGGACGCCGGGATGCAGGAGGGCGAAAGCGGCCTGACTCATTAGAGTTTGAAGGAGGTTAAGTCTCCGTCTGGTTCGTCTTCGGGGACGACACCGCGCGCCACTTCTTCCTCGACCGAGGCAGGCCCGGCGGGCTTCTGCATGAAGCCGGAGTTTAGAAAGTCCTGCCACTTCTTGTCGGGATTCTGCTCCAGCACGCTCGACAGCCCGACGAAAGAGCGAACAACATCGCGCGGCGTCTTGTAGAATTCAGCCCCCATCGTTTCGTTTGCCTTTTGCAGCACCGCAACCAGCGTGTCGTCCGGCACGAGATATTTCTGTGGATTACCACTGGCGTGGACATGCCGGATGTTGCGCAGAAGAACAAAAAGGTCCTCCGGGGTCAGATTGGCCAGACGGACGACCGGCCCGGAGAAATCCACGACGCCGTCACCGGCGAAGCGGTTTTCGGAAAGTCGGGTGCGGAGCGCTTCGTAGCTGAACAGGCCGCGGCGTTTATCTTCCAGGCATTCATCCGTCCCAGCCAGAAGGAATCCCAATCCGCCGACGCTGCCCTGAAGACAATCATTCAGGATTGTTAGAATCGCCTCGTAGTTTGATTGGCGGGCACGAGAGTTTGGCAGACGATGGGAAAGAACCACCATCTCGTCGAGACCAACAAGCAGCCCGGCGTATCCGGCCAACCGGCAAAATGCCGCCATCAGTTTCAGGCTGTCGTAAAAATTCTCGTCATCAATAATTCGCCGCACGTCGAGTAATTCGCGTGCTTCGGTCTTGGTGCTGAATTCACCCCTCAGCCATCGCAATGCGGCGGCCTGCAATTCATCATTGTGGTCTACGTGTCCCTCGTAGTAACGGGACAGGACCTCTGCAAACTCAAAGCCGCCGACATAATCTTGTAGACTGCGCAGGTCGGCAAGAATTTGCTTTTTTACATCCTCTGGTGTTCCACCCTTCTGCGTCACGGCATGGTGAACCTGCGAAATCCAACCTTCAATGAGATTACGAAGCGCACCACCGTCCGGTTTGCCTTTCGTGGCAAGGTTGCGCATCAATTCCGACCAAAGAGCGCGGGACTGGCCCTGCGTAGCTTGAATGCGGCGTTCCATCGTAAAATCGGCCTGAGCAACAACCAGCCGACGTTGCAACGCAAGCGTGCGAACCAGGTTCACGAAGAAACTTTTCCCGCTGCCAAATCGCCCGACAACTATACGAAATGCTGAACCGCCCTGTTCCACTCGCTCCAAGTCCGAGAGCAGCGCCGCCACCTCCTGCTTGCGTCCGACTTGGATCAGGTGCAGACCGAGCTTGGGCACGAGGCCCGCTTGGAGTGATTGGAGAACTGCGTCACGTTCACGGCGCTTAATCGGTTCGCTCATAGTTCAGGTATTTAGCAGGGAACGATGGACGGTAACGGAATCCTCCCCTTCAAGAAGGAAGTCGCCAAGTTGTTGATCGGCCCATTCGTTGACGGCGTCGAAAACGCTCAGGGGCATGAACTGATGCTCGCGCGCCAGCGATTCGAACTCGGTTCGACTCCAGGAGTCTCTTACGGCGAGGCGCTGCACGATCGGATGCCATTTCGCATCCAAGGATTGGAGCTTGCCCTGCAAAATGGTTGTGAAAGCAATGGGGGAATGGGGTCGCGTCTAAAGAGTTGACAAATCAGAATTGATGTCGGAGAGCAGCCAAGTGCAGGTGAGAATGTAAAACATTTAGACGCGACCCCATTGCGTTTTGTTGGTGTTCCTGGCCTCAAACTATTTGAACAACTTTGGCAACTGAGTAAACGGAACCACATCTTGTGCTGCAATTGCTGAACCGCTGAAAAATTGCATGGGCACGAGGTCGTCCGTTACGCAAATGCAATGGGGTCGCGTCTAAAGAGTTGACAAATCAGAATTGATGTCCGAGAGCAGCCAAGTGCAGGTGAGAATGTAAAACATTTAGACGCGACCCCATTGCGTTTTCCGAGAAGAGGCGCCTTCGTATGGACAAGAAAAGCCCGTCGAAAATCGCTCCATAGATTCAAATTCGAGATCCAAAACGTCGTAAGACACGCGTTTGCAACAGCTTGCTTTGGCGAGACCAGGGGACGTAATCGAATAGCGGAAGCCGGGTTAAGGGGGGATAGCCGGGCAGATGAACACGGATTCGGAAACAGCCGCCTCTACCATTTCTCTGCGACCTCTGCGTGCTCCTGTTAAGCGTCTTCACTCCGTCTCCTGCGGCGGAGAGTTGCTGAATTGCAGACATCACAAACCACGCAAGTCCATGACGAAGATGCCGTGGCCAACGCCAGCGGCTTCCGTCGACTTGGCAAGCTGAAATGCCATGAACCGCCCATCATCGCTCACTACAGGATTGGACGCTCGATAGCCCGGATACTTCGTGAAGAACGTGACCTGCTCATAGGTTCCACTGCCATCCAGCGTCAGCTTGAAGATGTCGGCGAAACGGGAGCCGCGCAGGTTGTGTTTGTCGCATTCCACAAGAATCGCCCTGCCGTCGGGAAAAATGCCCTCGGGCTCGTCATATTGATTTGTTGCGTTGGAGTAGTTCACGACTGCCTTGGATTGCAGATCGATTCCGCAAACCTCAGTTCCCTGATATCCGTAAGCGCTGAAGATCAGTTCCTTCTCGTCGGACGGACGAAAGTTCTGCGTTTCCAGCGTGCAACGAAACGGCAGGTCCCCGCTGTTCACAATCAGGCGGTGGTTCGTCAACTTCGGCTTTCCCCCTTCATAAACAAGGTCCGCCTCCTGCATCCTGGAACTGCCATTTAACATATTCCCGGGATACTGCGCGGCGACATGAGTCCACGCAATGTGCATGCGCTGGCGGGAAACTGCCGGCCCTTCGCTGCACTTCGTTTCCAGCCGGACTGCGGGCTTGTCGAAGTTCTTGTCGAGCACGTACAGGAAGCATTGCACCCGCGCTTCATTCGGGCGCGACGGATCAAACGCATCCGGTCCTGAGAGCAGAACATCTCCATTGGCCAGATACAGGGCGCGGGTGTAGCCGTGATGCGGATAATGCGCGGTGAGGTTGCGGATCGATCGTGACTCAATGTCAATTTCCATGGCGTCGCCAAACGTTTTGGAGAGAAAGAGAATGCGCTTCCCGTCATGCGACCAGTCCGCGCGCTCTCCAAATCCCGTAAGCCGGGTAATGTGCGGCGGCAGATTGTCGGCCGGGTGCGTCGAATCGGCCGCGGCAGCGCGTGGAATATGCGCAATCGTTGCAATGAGTAAACAAGTAGCAAGCGCCTGGCGGGTTTTCATTATCTCTCAAGACGCCAATAACTCGCCGGGGTTTCAAGCCTGGCGAGCTCGCAATGTTGTGCAGCTGTTTAGAGCCTGTCTGAAATCCCTCGCCGCAGCACCCCACTTATTTTTCAGCCAGCCTCTTACAATAGAAAAATTTGATGCCGAAGGGCGCGAACAATTCCCGCCCATCGATTCGGACTTGAACATACAGGCGGTGGAATCCGCTCCGATCGGGCTTCAGGTGGAAAGCAATTTCAGGCCCGCCGCGCTCGGCCTTGGATTTAGGCTCGGGTCCATGGGGATGAACGCTCATTGTGCACAATTCACCGGTTGCCGCCGTTGTCGAAAGAGTGTGATGATCTGCGTTCGCATATGCCACGTAGACGCAGCCCTCTCGAAAATCTTACCACCCGGCTTTTGCCGCCACGATGCGACGAGCCCAGCCATGGGAAGCGTTCGAGCCTGAGCGGGTGTCCGCGACGGCGGAAAATCTATATGTAAGATCCGGTGATATGTTCCGTCTACCCGGTATGAAACACGATATTCATGCGAACGACCATTCGCGAGGCAGTGCGCCCGCAAAAACGCACTCCCACCACCAGCACGGTTACAGCGAAACCAGCGAGGAGCAATTTGCGAAGACTTCGTGCTGCAAGAGCAAAGGGACAAACGCGGCATCACCAACGCCCACTGGTAGCCCTGGATCGTGCTGCGACTCGGACGATAAACACAAGCATCCGCATCAACACAGCGTTCAGCCACCAGCCGCAGCTGAATATTTCTGCCCCATGTGCGAAGGCGTCGTAAGCGACTCGCCCGGGGATTGCCCAAAATGCGGCATGGCTCTGGAGCGCAATCCGGCTTTTCGGGAACCCACTCACACAGTCTGGACTTGCCCGATGCATCCTGAGATCGCGCAGGATCACCCCGGCGACTGCCCGAAATGCGGGATGGCGCTGGAACCAAAAACCGTAACGGGGAGTTCGCCGGACGAGAAAAACCACGAACTCCGCGACATGACATGGAGGTTGAGGGTTGGTGCGGTATTAACCGTGCCGGTTTTCATTCTCGGCATGCTGCATCTAATCCCCTCGCTCGCTGATGTCGCGAACGCTCCTTGGAGCCGGTGGGTGCAGTTTGCGCTCTCCACACCCGTCGTTCTCTGGGTCGGATGGCCATTGTTGACGCGCGGCGTTCGCTCTCTCCGCAATCGGCACTGGAACATGTTTACGTTGATTGCGCTCGGGGTCGTTGCCGCCTGGGCCTACAGCGTGGTTGCTCATTTTTTTCCAGCGATCTTTCCTCCTGCGATGCGTCACCACGGGATGATTGACCTGTACTTTGAGGCTGCGGCCGTGATTGTCGTTTTCGTCCTTCTCGGCCAGGTGCTTGAGCTTAGGGCTCGAGCCCGCACGTCCGGTGCAATCAAGGCGCTGTTGAATTTAGCGCCTGCGACAGCCATTCAAATAACCGAGCACGGCGACGAAGAAGTGCCGCTTTCGAAGATTACGGCCGGCGACCGCCTTCGCGTTCGTCCAGGCGCAAAGATTCCAGTTGATGGATTCGTTGAGGAAGGGCGGTCTTCTGTTAACGAGTCAATGCTCACAGGGGAATCGATTCCTGTTGAGAAATCGATCGGTGACCCCGTCAAAGGCGGCACGGTGAATTCAACCGGCAGCTTCATCATGCGCGCCGACAAGGTTGGAGCAGATTCATTGCTCGCGCGTATTGTGCAAATGGTTGCATCGGCTCAACGGAGTCGCGCCCCGGTGCAGGGGCTCGCTGACAAGGTGGCAGCGGTGTTCGTTCCAGCAGTTGTGGCCATTGCGGCTCTTACGTTCGTCTTGTGGTATTTCTTTGGGCCAGAACCGCGTCTTGCATATGCGATCGTCAACGCGGTAGCCGTGCTCATCATCGCATGCCCTTGCGCCCTCGGACTGGCGACGCCGATGTCGATCATGGTCGGGGTTGGCCGGGGCGCGCAGGTGGGTGTTCTGGTTAAGGATGCCGAGGCGCTTGAGTCGCTGGGAAAAGTTGACCACGTTGTCATCGACAAGACAGGCACGCTCACAGAAGGTCAGCCGGAGCTCGTTGAGATTGTTACCTGGAGTGGAACCGACGAAAGGAGACTGGTGCAGTTTGCAGCGTCTGTAGAGATAGGCTCAGAGCATCCGCTCGCTTCGGCAGTAGTCCGCGGCGCGAAAGCGCGAAACATCGAACTGTTGGATGCAGACGAGTTTCACTCAATAACTGGCGGCGGAGTGGTCGCGCGGGTAAATAGTTCGTCCGTGCTGATCGGTAAGGTGGCGTTTCTCCAGTCCGATGGCGTCTCAATTCCTGACGCGGCTCGCGCCCGAGCTCAAGCATTGCAGGAAAATGGAAATACCGTCCTGTTCTGCGCGATCGACGGACGTTTGGCGGGACTTCTGGCGGTTGCCGACCCGATCAAAGCCACAACACGCGAAGCCCTTCAGGAGCTTCGATCTCTTGGGATCAAAGTCATCATGGCAACGGGCGACAACCGGCATACCGCGGAGGCGGTTGGAAAGCAGCTCGGTATTGAACACGTCAGAGCTGAGGTGAGCCCGGCGGATAAGATCCACCTCGTCCAGGAGTTGCAGGCGAATGGCGCTCAGGTTGCAATGGCGGGGGACGGTATAAACGACGCTCCCGCTCTCGCCGCAGCTCGGGTCGGGATTGCGATGGGCGCGGGAACCGACGTCGCGATGGAAAGCGCTGGATTGACCCTTCTCAAAGGTGATCTGCGAGGCCTCGCGAAGGCCGTTCGCCTGTCTCGTGGGACAATGCGGAACATCCGCCAAAATCTGTTCTTTGCGTTCGCTTACAACACGCTGGGAGTGCCAATCGCGGCAGGGGTTCTCTATCCTGTCTTTGGTCTGCTCCTCAGCCCGATCCTTGCCGGTGCGGCCATGAGCTTGAGCTCCGTCAGCGTTATCGCGAATGCTCTCCGCCTTCGGAGAATCGCCTTATGATCTCCGCGCAAGCGATTGCGACGCCCAGATTGCGGGGGTATGTTGGGGCCGTGGAACGGCCTGCAACTACAATCGACCCGATACTCGCGCGCCAAGCGGAGTTTCGGGCCTTTCTTATTTCGCGGCTCGGCAGTGAAGCGGACTCCGGGGATGTATTGCAAAACGCGTTGATGAAAGCTCTGCGAAGCGCCAACGAACTGCGGGACGAAGAAAAGGTCATTGCATGGTTCTATCAGGTCCTTCGGAATGCCATCGTAGATCATGTCCGGAGCCAGCAATCGAGAAAGCTCCGGGATGATTCATGGGCCGCCAATGCGGCAACGCTCCAGGACAATGAGCTGGAGAAGCTCGCCTGCCGGTGTGTTGATACCCTGATCGATGATCTTAACCCTCGCGAGGCAGAATTGGTTCGCCGAATCGAACTGGGTAATGAGCAAGTGGCGGAAGCCGCAAAGTCAGCCGGAATATCGCCGAACAACGCAAGCGTCACACTCCATCGAGCACGAAAGAAATTGCGTGAAGGCCTGGAGCATTTCTGTGGCGAGTGCTCAACAGGAGCGTGTCTGAACTGCGACTGCCCGCCTCACAAAGAATGAGAAACAGGGCAGGCTCGAACTGCGTTCCTTTTGTCGTTCATCACACTGCCGGCGGACGCGACTGCGGCTTTGTTTGCGGGAAACCAATCCACAATTTCGGACACGCCTTGGCCGTTGCCAGTCCAACCCATGGCATTGCCTGATTCGTTAACTCACCGCTGTGTCGCACCGCGACGCCCGCTCGCTTCACTTCTTCGACTGCATTCTTCACCTCAAACGGGCGCAAGTTAATGGGTGTCGCGTTTCGCTGTTCCCAGCGCTGACAAATTTGCGGCAACTGAGAAGACGGGAAACAAGTGATCGTCCGCGTTTCGGCGTTGAGTCAGCCGATTGCCTTTATGGCAATCCCAGCGCTTGTGCGATACTGTTCAGAATAGTTTCGGATTGAGTTTTCATGAGTTCTCTATTGTTTCCTTCAACTCGGAAGTAGACCTCAACTTCGGTGGCCTCCTCTCCGGTTTCATGAAGCCAGATTCCCACGAGTTCGCCTCCCGATTTTCCGGCTGATTCCGCCTCAATGAAGCCGTTTGCTTCGTTGAGGCTTTTGATGACGAGTCCCTTTTGCTTAACCATCCGCAATGCGGAATCCCAGACCACTCCGTAAGGCGCCGCAAATATCCGTTTCGGTCCGATTCCCTCGTTTTCGGCCATCGGGGTGTCATCGCCGATTGTGCTTGCGGCAATGGGAAATTCGGAACTTCTGCAGCCGCAAAGGATAGCGACAGCGATCAGGAATAACTGAATTTTCATTGTCCTTATTTGCGAAAAGTTTGCTTCCGAAAAAAGGCAAAACTGCCGGCGTGAAGTTTTTTAAGTTTTCCCTTGCCTGCGCCTGATGGCTATAGGTATGTTTGATATATCACGAATGAGCGCCTCACTTTTAACATGTGGAACCTCGAAGTGCATTCCGACAAAGTTCTCTCCCGTTTTTCGCATGTGCATCAGTGCGGAAACACACTGCGGCTGACTCTGGACTGAACGCCCGTCACCGAGTGCAACGTCAAGACACTATTCGAATTATGAACCGGAAAATGAGCATCAACTACGTGCGTGACTTTGGACGAGTGTCGCATGAGAGAAAAATGAAGAGAGGGGCGGCATTCACGCTGATTGAACTGCTGGTGGTGATCGCTATTATTGCCATTTTGGCGGCCATGCTTTTGCCGGCTTTGGCGAAGGCGAAACAAAAAGCTCAAAGAACTTCGTGCGCCAATAATCTGAGGCAGTTCACGCTGGCATTCACGATCTTCGCCATGGATGCGAAGGACAAGTTTCCCTGGGACGCTTCAATCATGGATGGAGGGGTTCAAAAGCCCAACAACTATGGAAACGTATTAATCGTCTCGTTGTTCAACACGGTTTCAAACCAACTGCCCACGCCTTTCATCACGGCATGCCCTGCTGACAAAGCGGCCGTTCCCGTCCGGAGCTGGGCAGAGTTCGATAAAACCAATACCAGCTACGCGGTGTCGTTAGATGCGAAACCTAAATACCCGCAATCGATTTTATGGATCGACAAGAATTTTTGGCCGGCATCGCCCAGAAAGCATTACATCTCCAAAACGCCTGTGGGTGACGGGGACACTGCGTCCGTCAATCAGATTGCTTGGGACAACAAGACCCACGTGAGATCAGGCAATTTTTCTCAGGCGGATGGCAGTGTTCAGCAGGTCAACATCCCCGGCTTGCAGACCGCCTTCACGAGCTATCTCGATGCTGTGGGCACCGATAATTACGCGAGCCGGATTACAAAAATGCCATTCAATCAAGTCTATATGCTGCAGGACTGACGGGCTCTGCGCTCCAGACTGTCTTACCCCCAGGCCGGTTTAATGTCTCCGACAGAATGTCGCCACCCCCCGGTGACTCAAACAAAACAACCCATGAAAAAACATATTGATCCACAGGCAAGGATTCCCAGGGCGTTTCTCGCAACGGCTGCGCTCCTTATCCTAACCACGCGTGCGTTCGCGGTCGATTTCCAATGGACCGGCTCGGCGGCCAACGGGTATTGGGGCGACGCAAACAATTGGTCACCGCTGGGTGTTCCAAATGATGGGGTTAATGACACGGCCACACTTCCGAGAATTGGTTTCACCAATATCGTGCTTGCAGACGCTAACGGCATGCCGGCCTCGTATGTCGTTACTAATCTTGTAATCAACTCGACGAACGAAGCGGTTGCTAATGTTGTCACGATCCCGGCTGGCCAGTCCCTTCAAACCACTTTTTTTCTTCTAGGTCCCGGAGATCTCGAAGAACTGGCTACTACGCACTTCAGGGTGTCCGGCGAAGGAGAATTGAGAATCACGCCTTCAAATCAAAGAAGTGACGAGGTGGTTCGAATCGGAAGAAGTTCAAGTGGTCCGGGCAACATCGCAACTTTGGATCTTTCCGGTCTGAACAGCTTCTATGTGACCAACAGCGGACGTTTCGTCATCGGCGATAAAAGCGGGGACGGAATGCCGGGAACAATCATTCTAGCCACGAACAGCACGATTTCCACCACCGAGTTCGATCTCGGATTCGATCCCGCTGGGATGGAAACCATCCTGTTGGGTGTCGGCACCAACAGGCTTCAGGGGACGATCCGGATGGCGGTTGGAACGGCTGGCATGGGGACGATCAAGTTTCAGGACGGTGACACCAACGGTGTTGCCATTTTCCGCAACCGCGCTGGCACCGGAAAGATGGATATTCAAATGCAGCAGTCCAACAGTGAGTCGACGAATGACGTGACGAACTTGATTGATCTCAGAGGGCACCATGCAGACTTGAACGTCAGACTGTTCCGGCAATCAGCCCTCAATACACTTGGTATTCACACTGGACGAAAAGGAGTGATCGACAACCGTTTTTATTTCGATCGTGGGATATTCAACATGGATAGTGCCTTGTTGGGGTGGGCGGGTGATAACACCAATAACGTGAATCTTTTCAGCATAGGCGGCGGGGCGGTAAACGTCACGGCGGTGAATCAATTTACATCCGTGGCGATCGGCTTGTCGGGAATAGCGCCAGCCACGCTGCATATCGGCGGTGGCAGCCTCACTGTGTTGAACGGGGGGATAGGAAAGTATACGCTGGTCGATACTGCGAATGTCGCCACCTTGATTTTAAACAGTACCAACAGCGCCGATCCTGCCGTGCTTGATATGAACGGGAATTACATTGGGACGGACACCGCTCCGCTGGATATTGTGGAATTCCTGGCAGGGACGCTCAAGAACCTGTCGCAATTCAATGGAGGAAGCAATCTGGTGAAGAGCGGACCGGGGGTCCTGACCTTGTCGGGAACCAATGCATATACCGGCGGAACTGTGGTCGAAAGCGGGACCCTGGTCGTCGACAGCGACGATGCCTTAAGCGATAACACGCCGAGTTTCGCTCTGATGGGCAGCGTTCTCGACGTTTCCGGTCTATCTGGCGGAACTCTGGTGTTGGGTGCGCTGATGCCGCAAACCCTTCAGGGCTCGGGAACAATTCTAGGGAGCCTTGACGTGCGGAACGGTTCAACCCTTTCCCTTGGAAATCCCACCGGGACGCTTACCGTGACGAACGCCGTCACGCTGGCCGGCACGACCATGGTTTCGCTGGATCGAAGTGCGACGCCCAACAGCGGCCGGCTTCAGGCGGCGAACATCACGTTTGGTGGAGAAATCATTGTCACCAATGCGGGCGCGGGATTGCTGGCGGGCCAGAGCTTCCAACTGTTCAGTGGTCCCAGCACCGGGACCTTCGCGTCAGTGAGCCTGCCGGCCACCGATCATAACGGAGCCAATTATACTTGGACTGACAAACTGGCAATCGACGGCACAATTCAGGTGTTGACCTCGTCCGTCACCGGGCCGAACCCTGATCCCACTCCGACGAACATCACGGCCACAGTCACCGGCAATTCAGTCACCCTCGCGTGGCCGGAGAGTCACACCGGCTGGTTGCTGCAGGTCCAGACGAATTCCCTCTCAATCGGGATCAGCCCGGATTGGCACACCATTCCGGGATCGGAAAACAGCAATGAGTTGATTCATAACATTGATCGTTCCCAAGGGAGCGTGTTCTTCCGCCTTGTGTATCCTTGAACGAACCAGGGTAGCGGGTTGAATCAGTTTCAGCGCACGGCCGAAGGTCAATTCCTTCGGCCGGTCTGCTGGATGTGTTCCAGTTCGTTGGGCCCATCGAAGCTTGTGCGAATACGTGAGGAAACGCCCCCAACCAATAAAACAATGCCAAAGTTTGCAGCAAACCTGACCATGCTTTTCACTGAAGCGCCATTCATGGAGCGCTTTGCCCTGGCGCGAAGGGCGGGCTTCACGTATGTCGAATATCTTCTGCCCTATTCCTACGAAGCTAAAGATTTGAAAGCTCAGCTGCGTGAGAACGGCCTGCAACAGGTGCTGTTCAATCTGCCGTGCGGCGATTGGACGGCAGGGGACCGCGGCATTGCCGCTCATCCCGGACGGAAGGACGAGTTTCGCGCCGGAGTAGAAAAGGCCATCAGCTACGCCAAAGCTCTCGGAGTAGCCCGGCTCAATTGTCTTGCCGGCAAGAGAACTTCAGGGTTCACCGAGGAGCAGCATTGGGAAACACTTGCCAGCAATGTTCAGTATGCCGCCGAAGCACTGAGATCGGACGGATTGACGTTGTTGGTTGAGGCCATCAATCACTATGACATTCCGGATTTTTTCCTGCACCGCACAGAGCAAGTGCTGAAGCTGATCGATCAGGTGAAGCAACCCAATGTGCTGATGCAGTATGACATTTATCATGCGCAGCGGGAGGAGGGCGAAATTACCGCAACGCTGCGCCGGAACATCTCGCGGATCGGACACATACAAGTAGCCGACAATCCCGGACGGAATCAGCCTGGCACGGGCGAAATTAATTTTCCCTTTCTGTTCAAGGAACTCGAAACGCTCAGCTACGACGGCTATATCGGGCTTGAGTACGTGCCGAAAGGCCCGAGCGGAGATTCATTCGGCTGGATGAATGAGGCTGGGCATAAGTCGTGAGCGGATCGCGAATAATCGTTCGAATACAACTATGAAAATTGGCTTCATTGGGCTCGGAATCATGGGCAAACCCATGAGCAAAAATCTGCTGAAAGCAGGCTATGAACTCGTGGTTTGCGGACATGTGGCTCGTGGCAACGTGGAGGAACTGGTTGCTGCCGGTGCCCGGGAGGTGGCAACTCCGAAGGAAGTAGCTCAAGAGGTCGACGTTGTGCTCACCATGCTTCCCAACTCACCGCAGGTGATTGAAGTGGTGCTGGGAAAGGACGGCGTGATTGAAGGCGCTCGTCCGGGAATGATTCTAGCCGACATGAGTTCGATTGCTCCACTCGCCAGCCGCGAGCTGGCGGACCGCCTTGCCGAAAAGCAGGTGGAGATGCTTGACGCGCCGGTCAGTGGTGGCGAACCGAAAGCTATCGCGGGAACACTGTCTGTGATGGCTGGCGGCAAGCCGGAGGTTTTTGAGAAATGCCGGCCGATCTTTAATGCCATGGCGGCTTCAGTGGTGTTGACCGGAGATATCGGCGCCGGAAATGTGACAAAGCTGGCCAACCAGATCATTGTCGCTCTGAACATCGCGGCTATGTCAGAAGCGTTGGTGCTCGCCACCAAGGCGGGTGTCTCTCCGGAGCTTGTGTTCCAGGCTGTGCGAGGTGGGCTGGCGGGCAGCGCTGTCCTGGATGCCAAAGCGCCGCTCGTAATGGACCGAAACTTCAAACCCGGTTTCAAAATAAACCTTCACATCAAGGACCTCGCAAACGCCCTGGAAACCGCGCACGAAATCGGGGTCCCGCTTCCTCTGACGGCTTCCGTCATGGAACTGATGCAGACTCTCAAAGTTGACGAGATGGGAGATTCCGATCACGGAGCATTGATCCGCTATTACGAGAAAATGGCGAAGGTTCAAGTTGCGAGATAGATCCCCGGCGCCACGTTTTTAATTTGAAAAAACTAATCAAGAATCGTTGGTGGGTTGTATTCCTTCTGTTCACCGGGACCTTCATTAACGCTTTGGATCGAGGCAGCATTTCGACGGCGGCTCCGTTCATCATGACGGATCTAAAGATTGATCCAGCCATGATGGGCATCATTCTCTCCTCCTTTTTTTGGGCGTACCTGGCATTGAACATTCCTGCTGGAATCCTGGCGGATAAATTTGGCCCCAAAGCCACTTTGGGCTGGTCCGCTTTTATCTGGTCCGCTTTTTCGGCGTTGACCGGACTCGCTACGCAGTTCTGGCATGTGTTGCTTTTCCGAATCGGGGTCGGCGTGGGCGAAGCGGCAATTAATCCGGTGAACACAAAAGTGGTCCGGGCGACGTTCGTATCTGAAGAACGCGGAACTGCGGTCGGAATTTACCTTTCCGGTTTTCGGTTGGGCTTTGCAGCAGCGCCGGTCGTAATGGCTTACCTGATTCAGATCTTCAACTGGCGTTATGCCTTTCTCATAACGGGAATTGGCAGTCTCGGCTGGGTGGCACTCTGGTATTTGACCTATAGCGAGTCCAGGAAGGAGGAATCCGCGAGTGCCAGCGCGTCGAAGAAGATTCCCTGGACGAAGCTGCTGCGTCATCGAAACGTTCTCGGCGTGGTCATGTGCAAGTTTTTCCAGGATTACTCCTTTTATCTTTTTGTGACATGGCTGCCTGCGTATCTCGTAATGGAACGCGGTTTTACGCTTGTCAAGAGCGGTTGGTATTCGGCGTTGCCTTGGATCGCTGCGTTCATGTTTCAACCGGTGGCGGGAAAAATTTCTGACTGGCTGATCAAGCGCGGCTTGACGGTGACGCAATCACGAAAGGGTTGCATCGTGGTGCTCCAGTTCCTGGCGGCTTCGATCGTTTGCGCCGGTTATGTGGATAGCGCGATTCTGGCGGTCTGGATTCTGGCGGCGTGCCTGGCATTCGAATCCGGCGCGAGCGTCGTTCTCTGGGCCGTTTGCGCGGAAGTGGCGCCAAACAAAGCGTCTGCCTCAGTGGGTGGAATCATGAACACGGCCGGCGCTCTCGGCGGCATCCTGGCTCCAATCATTACCGGATTGCTGCTGACGTGGACAGGAAGCTTTCAGTACGCCCTGTTAGTCGCCGGTTGCATGTTCGTTTTCGCGTCGCTTTCCATGTGGTTCGTAGTCGGAAAAGTGGAGACTATTTCACTCGACGACGACGACGCACCCAAAACTTCGGCGTCCGCGCCTCCCGCGGCACAGGCCACCTGAAGAGGTCCGATGAATAACAACCTGAAGCAACGATTAAAGGCAGGCGAAAGCCTGGTCGGAACGATGGTTACTGCGTTCGACAACCCGCAGATTGCCAAGATCGTCAAGCTCTGCGGCTTCGATTGGTTCGTCATCGATTGCGAGCATGGGTCTTTCGATTACAGCAAGGTTGCGAACGTCCTTGCGCTGGCTCGCGAAATTAGAATTCCCGCGATTGTGCGCATCCCTGAAGTTCGGCGCGGGGTGATCCTTAAGTACATGGAAATGGGTGCTGCAGGATTGCTGCTGCCGAACGCCGAAACAGTGGAGCAGGCTGAATTGCTCGTGAGGTACGCCAAGTATGCTCCACTGGGCGATCGAGGAGTCTCGTTGTTTCGGCCGCACAGCGGTTACGAGAAAGTTGAGAACGCTGGTGAATACATGGCGAATACCAATCAGGAAACGGTGCTGATGGTTCAGATCGAGTCGCGGAAAGCCGTGCAGAACGCCGGTGAGATTCTGGCCGTCGAAGGCATTGACGCGGCTTTTGTTGGTCCGAGTGACTTGTCGCAAAGCCTGGGAATTCCCGGACAGTTGGGAAATCCTGAATTCATCAATGCAGTGGATCAGGTGATCGCAGCTGCGAAACAGCAGGGAAAGTATTCCGGCCTTCACGTCATGACCAACACCGAGGCTTTGGACCCGTGGATCGCCAAAGGCATGACCCTGAATCTTTGGTCCAACGAGATTCTTCTCCTTATGCAGGCCGCTCGCGAAGGGTTGGCAAGGTTCAAACGAACGCCATGAGTCACGCAGGAAAAACATGTCGCTGAAGGTTCTGATAGCTCCCGACAAGTTTAAGGGGACACTGACCGCCAGAGCCGCTGCTGAAGTTATGGCTGCCGGTTGGCTGTCGGCATTTCCCGATGCTTCTGTCCGGATGCTTCCGATGAGCGACGGCGGAGATGGCTTTGGTGAACTTCTCGGTTCATTGCTGAAAGCCACGGTTCAAACCATAAAGACCGTTGATGCCGCTTCGCGTCCCTGCGTGGCGCAATGGTGGTGGGAGCCAAAGACCAAAACGGCGGTAATTGAATCCGCTGAAGTGGTCGGAATGGCAGGATTGCCGGCTGGGCGCTTTCATCCGTTCGAGCTCGATACCTTCGGTTTGGGCGCTGTTGTCAAAGCTGCAACAGAGATGGGTGCTAAAAAAGCAATCATCGGCATCGGTGGAAGTGCGACGAACGACGGTGGATTCGGCCTCGCTAGGAGCGTGGGATGGAAGTTCATCGATTCGAACAATCAACCACTCGAACAGTGGATAAGGTTGGAAGCGCTCGCCGGGATTAAACCGCCGCATCGGATCTGCTGGCCGAAGGACCTTTCGATTGCCGTCGATGTTCAAAACCCGCTGCTCGGAAGGAAGGGCGCGACTCGTGTTTATGGACCTCAGAAAGGTTTGCGTGCCGAAGATATTGATCACTCTGAGAGATGCCTGACGCGGCTGGCTCAGGTGGTGAAAAAGGATTGCGGATTGGGGCTCGCACGCGTGGCCGGTTCAGGTGCGGCTGGCGGTCTTGGATTCGGATTAGCCGCTTTTCTAGGCGCGAAGCTCGAGCCGGGGTTTGAACTCTTTGCCAAGCGTGCGGGGTTAGAGGAGCGCCTGAGTTGGGCCGACATAGTGGTGACCGGCGAAGGATCGATCGATGATTCCACCCTCATGGGAAAGGGCGTCGGCCAGATTGCGGCGCGTTGCCGCGAACTGCAGGTTCCCTGCATCGGACTCGCAGGAAGTGTCACCTTCAGCCGCCGTTCCCATGCGTTCGCGAAAACTTATGCCCTCACCGACTTGACCACGGATGTCCGGGCTAAAGCCAGAGCAGCGTTCTGGCTTGAGCGCGCAGCAAAACGGGCTGGCCAGGAATGGCTTCGGGATGCGGAATGGTTGACGCGTCCTGCGACACCCCGGGATTCCGCTGGAGCTTTTTGAGCTCATGCACGCACGCACTCATTCGCCGGTGAGCTTTGAACCGAAGGAGAACAGCATTTATGAACAAACCTCGAATGATAGATGAGACTATGGCGCCCTCCTTGTTCGATCATCATTTGTCCCGCCGCACTGCGCTGAGTGTCGCCGCACTGGCAGCTGTGGGTTTCAACTTGCCCGGCGGAATCCGCGTTGCCCCCGCCGCGGACCGTTCAGACGCTGGGACGATATCGAACGTACTGAAGCGGGATCAGATCGGAGCCACGGTCGCCCGGCTTTTGGCGAAGCAACCCGCCACGGATCTGCACACGCACTGTTACAGTCCTCGATTCGCTTACAGCTCCAAACCGGGAGGACTGCTGCTTTTCGGAATCGATGAATTGCTGACTTATCACTATCTCGTCGCTGAGGTTTTCCGCGTCGTGCCGCCGTCACAACTGAGCTACGAGCAGTTCTGGTCAATGACCAAGCCGGAACAGGCCAATCATATCTGGAAGAATCTTTTCGTAGAGCGCACTCCGCTGAGCGAAGCCTGTCGCGGGGTCCTCACGACCTTGTCCCGGCTGGGCCTGGATCCGAACGAAAAGGATCTGAATCGGTTTCGCAAATGGTTCGCAGCTCAAAAGCCGGATGCTTACATCGACAAAGTCATGCAGCTGGCAAATGTCGATCAGATCACGATGACGAATCCGGTGTTTGATGACGTGGAACGCGCGATGTGGGAGCGGGATCCGGACGTGGGCGGCGATTCGCGCTTCAAGCCGGTTTTGCGTTGTGATCAATTGCTAACCGACTGGCCATGGGTGGCACAAAAGCTGGTCTCCTGGGGTTACCGGGTGCGCGTGGATCTCGGTGGTCAGACCGTTGACGAAGTCAAGCGATGGCTCGGGTCCTGGCTTGATCGAATGAAGTCGGCCTATTTGGCCATGAGTCTTCCGCCCGATTGGGCGTATCCAAACGCGAACAACCCGGCTGCAGATCGCCTTACACGTGACTGCCTTTTGCCGGCGCTGCGCGAACGAGGGCTGTCATGGGCTTTGATGATTGGTGTGAACCGCGGAGTGAATCCAGCGCTTAGGGACGGTGGCGATGGCGGTGGACGGGGCGACGTCCAGAGCGTCGCAAATGTCTGTCGTGATTTCCCCGAGAACAAGTTTCTCGTCACCATGCTCTCACAGGAGAATCAACATGAACTTTGTGTGGCGGCTCGGAAGTTTGGAAACCTGATGATTTTTGGCTGCTGGTGGTTTCTCAACAACCCCAGCCAGATTGAAGCCATCACGCGGATGCGCATTGAAATGCTGGGCACCACGTTTGTGGCTCAGCATTCGGACGCCCGCATTCTTGATCAGCTGGTTTACAAGTGGGAACACAATCGCCGGATCATTGGCAAGGTGCTGACGGAGGAATATCTCAAGTTGTTGGAAACGGGTTTGAGTCTTCATGAGCATTCCATTCGGCAGGACGTTGCGCGGCTTCTACGGGAGAACTACCGCAATTTTGCTGGCGCCTGACACATCTTTCCGATCGAACAGACACATCAATCTTGACACAAAGAATGCAGAAGGTATTCTCGATATATCAAGTATGCAAGTGTGGGCCACGGGTACAGTATCGCAGTCCAAAGTGGACTGTATCTTGACGCGTCGGTGACAAAACCTATGGGACAAACAAAACAAAAGTTAGCACTCGGGAAGGCGGCGTTGGGAGGCTGGATCATGATCGGGCATCCATCGGTGGCAGAGATCATGGCGGGGGAAGGTTTTGACTGGATCGCGGTCGACCTGGAACACACCAGCACAAGTCTGCACGATCTCCAGGCGATTGCGATGGCCCTGAAAGGCAGTGAGTGCGATCTGCTGGTGCGGCTGCATTCGTGTGACGCGGTTCAAGCCAAGCTGGTGCTCGATATTGGGGCTGATGGAATCATTGTGCCGGCGGTGAACACACCGGCGCAGGCAGCACAGGCGGCAGCCATTGCGCGATTTCCGCCGGAGGGCATTCGAGGGACGTCGTTGTGCCGAGCCACGGATTTTGGACGCAACTTCAAAGACTATTTTGAGCAACACAACCGAAAAGTGATCGTGGTGGTGATGCTGGAGAATCATGTGGGAGTAGCGCAGGCTGATGCGATTCTGTCCACGCCAGGAGTGGATGCGGCCTTTATCGGGCCGTACGATTTGTCGGCCTCGATGGGTTTGGCCGGCCAGTTGGAGCATCCGGATGTCCTGGCGGCGCAACAGAAGGTATTGGCTGCGTGTGTTCGGCATGGCGTCGCGCCGGGAATCCATGTGGTCTCAACCAATCCTGACGACCTGAAACAGTGCGTTGACGAGGGATTCCGGTTTGTCGCGTGCAGTCTCGATACACTTTTCATCCAACAGGGTTGCCGCAAGATGCTGGGAGGGGCTTCGGTCAGCGCAATTCACCCTGCGTCCAACGGTCAGGGTAATCGTTCTTTTTCATCCTCTGCAGTTCCATGCTTGAAACTCTTGTCGTAACGGAGAATGAATACCGAAAGGGAGAGGAAACTTTCCGGCGATGCAGTTCCTTCAGAACGGTCCGGTCTCCCGACGACGAAGCGAGTCTCGCGTCAGTTGTTCAAAACGAAAATGCACGGGCCGTGATTGTAGGCGTGGGGCGCTACACTGGACCGTTGTATTCTGCGCTACAAATCGGCGGACAAAAGCAAGGCTCGCTGATCATAAGGTTTGGAGTTGGTCATGATGGCGTGAACAAAGCCCTTGCACGACAAGCCGGGATCGCCGTTTGCAACACGCCGGGAACGTTAGACATAAGTGTGGCGGAGCACGTCTTGTGGCTCATGGGATGTCTTGCCCGGAGGATTCCCCAGGCCGAAGCAGCGTTGCGCGCTGGGAATTTTCAGTGTGCCGCCGGCAGTGAGTTGAGCGGCAAACGGCTTGGCATTGTGGGTTTTGGACGGATTGGCCGCCGCGTTGCCCGCATAGCGCACTATGGCTTTGGAATGAAAGTTTGGGCGGCAAACTCGACGGGCGTTGCCCGGTTGGAGCAGGTCGAGAAATGCAGCCTGGCGGAAATTCGCCAGAGGTACGGCCTCGAGCGGTATGTAGAGCGGATTGAGGAACTCATGGCTGAATGCGATTACGTGACGATTCATCTCCCGTCCAATGTCTCGACGCGGCAGTTCATCAATGCGCCGACACTGGCCTTGATGAAGCCAGCGGCATGTCTGATCAACACCGCGCGGGGCGGGGTGCTGGACGAAGCCGCGCTTTACGACGCGCTCGCCGAAGGCCGCATTGGGGGCGCTGCTCTTGATGTGTTTGAGTGTGAGCCCTATCAGCCGTCACCGGGGAAGGATCTGCGTCAGCTGGACAACGTTGTCCTCACGCCGCATATCGGTTCCAACACACAGGAGGCAAATCAGCGCATGGCCGCTGCCTGCCTGACGAATGCGCAACATTTTTTCGCGGGCCAGTTGGATCAGTTGACGCGTGTAGATCTGCCTGAGTTACCGCCGTGACTTCGACGTTAAGGCTCCCTTTTGAATGTGATAACTATTTACAGGATCGTGATGACCATGAAAAGAGTTGTTCCGGCAATAATCCTTAGCCTGTGGCTGCTTCCAGTCCTAGGTGCGGTTGCTGCCATTCCCGCGGCGAACCGTGCCGCGCCTGCGGATCTGGACGCCCGGAATATTCGAACAGGCATGATGATTCGGGACTGGGGCTACAGCGATCAACCGTTCGTGGTGATCGCAAAGGATGGCTCGTGGATTTGTTCCATCACGACGTGCGCGACCCGTGAAGGCGATGCTGGCCAGACGATCACCGTTTGTCGCAGTGAAGACAAAGGCAGGACGTGGACTGACTTCAAGAATCTTGAACCGGACAGCGGGCCCGTTGCGTCATGGGCGCTGCCGTTCATCAGCTCCACCGGCCGCATCTACATCTTCTACACCTATAACGTGGACGGTCTCACCAATATGATCACCGAGCCGGGTTCTGAAAAGCATGCCTCGCGGGTGGATACCCTGGGTGCGATGATGTTTCGGTTTTCCGATGACAACGGGCGCACGTGGAGTCTCAACCGTTATCGTGTTCCGATTCGTAACTTCGATATTGACCGGCGCAATCCCTATGGAGGGCGAATCCAGTATTGGTGGGGCGTTGGCAAACCGATCCTCCACCAGGGGAATGCGTACATTGGTTTCGCAAAAGTCGGCAGTTTCGGCGAAGGGTTCATGGCCGAGTCTGAAGGCGCATTTATTTGCAGCACGAACCTGAACACCGAGTTGGATCCCGAGAAGCTCCATTGGATCACACTTCCAGACGGTGACGTCGGCCTGCGACCCGCCGCCGGAAAAATCGGTGACGAGCACAATCTGGTGGGCCTGAGTGACGGTTCCCTGTTCTGCACCTATCGCACCGTGGCAGGCCATCCCTGTCATGCCTATAGCCGCGACGGCGGACATACATGGACGCCGCCCGCGTTCATGAATTATGGCCCCGGCAAGCGATTGGTGAAGCATCCGCGTGCGGCGAACTTTGTGAAAAAGTTTGGCAACGGGAAATTTCTCTACTGGTTTCACAACAACGGTCTCGCGAATTACAACAGCCCGGGAAACGCCAACCGTAATCCGGCGTGGGTTCTGGGCGGCATTGAAAATGACGGGATGATCCACTGGTCGGAGCCCGAGATTCTCCTCTATGACGAGGATTCGACCGAAGGGATCAGCTATCCGGATTTTATTGAAGACGACGGCCAGATATACGTCACCGAAACGCAAAAGACAGCAGCGCGCGTTCACATCATCAACCCGAGGATCCTTGCCGGAGTCTGGGGTGAGTTGAAGCCGCTTTCGAGGAGTGCAGATCGTCAGGTGCTTGAGCTCGAGAACTGCACCGGGCAGACGGCGACAATTCCGGCCTGGCCGAGTTTTGACAAGCGGGAGCAGCACCGCGAACCGAGTGAACCGCGGTTCTCCAAGCGCGGTTCAATTTCAGTGGCGTTATCCGTCAAGTTCGATTCCGTGGCGGCGGGACAGATTCTGTTGGACAGTCGCGGGACAAATTCCCAGGGCATCACGCTGGTTACAACGGACCGTGGGACGGTAAAAATAACGTTGTGCGACCGGCGCATCCAAACCGCTTGGGAATGTGATGCCGGGTTGCTGAAAGCCGGGCAATGGCATCAGATCGTCGCGATTGTGGATGGTGGAAGCAAAGTGATTTCATTTGTGGTGGACGGGCAGTTTTGCGATGGCGGAACCGAACGCGATTTTGGCTGGGGTTCCCTGCATCGGGATTTCCGCCAGATTGAGGATAGTGGCACATTGCAGATTGGACCCGGGTTCAAGGGTGAAATCGGAAAGCTGCGCCTCTATCATCGCGCGCTGCTGACCGCTGAAGCTGTTCAGTTTTGTCGGGAAGCCGCAGCTGAAATCCGGTAAAAAACCCAATGCCGATCCTTAGCCGCGAACCAAGGATGCTGTCAGGACCGGTAACGAGGCTGGGCGGGTCTGCTTTATTGATCTGTGTCACCGCGCTGGTGGGATTCAGTCTCAACGCAGCACCATTCCCCTTGCGCGTATGGGAAGTCGCGAAAGCCAGACCGGCGGTGCCCGGTGCCCCGAAGTACGGCGATGTCACGGTTCGCAACCTCAGGCCGCATCCTCACCGCGGAAAGAGGGCCGATCCTTACGACACCTTCCAAATGGCCCGGGACTTTCACATTACGCGGCTGGAGTGGACTTACGGACTGGACCGAGAATTCGTTCAAAAAGCCAGGGCGATGGGGCTGACCGTCGGGGGTGCTCTCGAAGATGCGGAAGAGGACGCAAACGGGTCGATGAAACTTGGGCGGGTTACAGGTCAGGATGGGAAATTGAAAACCCATCCGTGGTTCCATCCTGAACGGTTCGTGGGCTGCGCCAATTCACCCGAATTTCGGGCGGCCTGGCAGTATCAGGCGCGGCGTTACGTGGACGCCGGAGTCGATCTCATGCAGCAGGATGATCCGCAGATGTCTACACGCACGGCACCTCCGTTCTGCTACTGCGCCTATTGCTCGAAAGCATTTACCGCGTATCAGGAGCAGCACGGCAGAGATGCTTCGTACGAGCAGTTCCAGCAGGAATCCATTCTTCAGTTCCATCGCGAAATGCATGGTGAATTGGACGCCTACGCGGGACGCCGGGTGCCCTTCTCCCACAACAATCTCATTGGGTTCCGGGATAAGCTGGATTGGACCGCGCCCGCATTTGATTTCATCAATGCTGAAATTGAAGGCGACCAGGTGCATCCCGTCTCGTTGCAAAAGAAGTTGGCCGCGAGTGGCGGCATGCCCATGGTTTTTTCGTATCGCGACACTTCGGTTGCGAACAACCGCCGCGCTCTGGCGACCCTTTATGCCGCCGGGGCCTGGATGCTGCTGCCTTGGGATGTTTACATGCCCAACAACGCACCACGCTATTTTGGCAGGGCCGAAGACTACGCGGATCTGTCCGGGTTCATTCGCGGCAACGCCCGGTTTTTGGATGGATACGAAGCGGTGACTACTGCTGGCACGGGAATGAAGGAAACGCGTTTCGGCGCAAGCACGCCGGTTAAAATTGGAACAGGCAGTGGTGAAGCCTACGCATTTGTTCGCGCGCAGCCTGGCCAGGCCGCTCAGCCGATCGTCATTCACCTGATCGAATGGGCGTCAGTGGCCAAACCGTTCACGCTCCGGCTGCGGGTTGAGTATTTTTCCACCGGTGGGAATCTGACTGCCCGGCTTCGGTTGCCAACCGCTTATGATCCGGCGGTACACCGGATCGCCCAGGAACGTGGCGAGTTTTCGAGCCTGTGCCTCGAAACTCCGGTGACCGTCGTCCGCGAAGGTGACTTTGTGAAGTTATCGATTCCAGCTCTCAACCCGTGGGGAATCCTCGTGATTGAACATGATTAACATGCCTGCAATGAGCGCGAATAGGCGAAACCGGAGCCGAAGTTTCCGTGCCGCCGTCAGGGCAGTTCAATCCCTCTTTAGGAGCGAACCGAAAGCCGTCGGAAGAATTGCTGCACTTGCTTCGGCGATGGTTGTGACGTGTGCGGCAGCTGCGGAAGGCCAGCGCGCTCCCGCCGCCGGCGGAGAATTGCTCTACAACGGAATTCAACTGCCCAAGGAATGGCCGCCAAAGACACCGATACGCGATCGTTCGGTCAGACCTGTGCCGTACCTAATGGCGCCACCGGCGGTGATTCCCATTGATGTGGGACGCCAATTGTTCGTGGACGATTTTCTAATCGAGAAGACGGATCTCAACCGCACGTTTCATCGCGCTCAACGTTTCGAAGACAACCCGATTCTCAAACCCGAAACCGAGCTTGAAAAGAAGGGGCCGGTGGCAACGCTGTTCAACGATGGCGTCTGGTTTGATCCCACAGATCAACTTTTTAAAATGTGGTATCACGCTGGGTGGTTTGATGGCACGGCTTACGCGACGAGCAAGGACGGATTCAAGTGGGATCGGCCGAATCTCGATGTGGTTCCCGGCAGCAATCGTGTGTTGCCCAAGGAAGGCCATGGAAATCGCGACGGGACGGCGATCTGGCTGGACCTCTTTGAAACCAACCCTGAGCAACGCTTCAAGATGTACATTTATGAGCGGCCCAAGGAAACCTACGGCGGCAGAATTTTCACTTCGGGCGACGGGATCCATTGGACCGACAAGGGTTTGACGCGCGTCGGCGATGGCGACAACACGACCTTCTTCTACAATCCGTTTCGGAAAAAATGGGTTTATAGCATTAGACTCTACCGCATGGGCCGCGCCCGGGATTATTGGGAAACCGACGACATTACAAAGCCGGCCCACACGCAAACCAGCGATCATAGTCCGTGGGTCAGCGTGGATGAACTGGATAAGCCTGACCCTGGCCTGTTGGCTCTGATGCCGAGTGCCGCAGAAATTCAGCAGGAAGCGCTGACAAACAAAACTGTCGCCGAACTAACCACATACTACCGCAGTTTATATGGCGATCCACCGCAGCTCTATAACCTGGATGCAGTCGGTTACGAGAGCGTGATGCTGGGCGTGTTTTCAATCCTCAAAGGTCCGACCAGTTCCAAAGGCTGGAACAAGCACAAAATGGTTAAGATCAACGATCTGGAATTTGGTTACAGTCGAGACGGCTTTCATTGGGATCGGCCTGATCGAACTCCTTTCCTCTCCTCCACGCGCAAGGAGGGCGATTGGGATCGCGGGTATCTGCATACAACATCCGGAATCTGCGCGATCGTCGGCGATAAACTCTATTTCTTTTATGGTGGCTGGTCGGGCATCGGTCCAAAGGGTCCGGATGTGTATTCCGGAGGGGCCATTGGCTTGGCGTTTCTGCGCCGAGACGGATTTGCTTCGATGGATGCCGGCGAAGAGGCGGGCTTTCTCACCACGCGGCCCGTGACGTTTCAGGGAAAACATCTTTTTGTGAATCTAAAGGCGCCGGGTGGCGAGTTGCGGGTTGAGGCTTTGGATGAACAGGGCAGGGTGATTGCGCCATTCTCAATGGATAATTGCATCGCCGTTTCTGGCGATACAACGCGTCAACGGGTTGCCTGGAAAGGAGCCAGCGATCTTTCGAAAGTGGCGGGCACGAAAGTGAGGTTTCGCTTTCAGCTTCGCTCGGGCGAGCTCTATGCGTTCTGGGTCACACCGGATGCCGGGGGTGCGAGCTTTGGTTATGTGGCCGCCGGCGGTCCGGAGTTCAAGGGGCCGATCGATAACGGAAAACAATAGCGATTACCCACCAGCTGGACACACCGATGAACCTGCTTGATTGGTCACCTCAGCCGCGGCCGCGTCGGTTTCATTTACGTAACGGTGCGCCGCGGCATTCCTGCAGTTCGGGCCGGGATTCACGGTGGCCACAGGGTCGGCCGCGCCGGTGAAAAAACGATTTCGGCACGCGATTCAATCTCTCATGTCCCACACCCTCGACCCTCGTGAACCCAAAACCGCATGAAAACCTATCCGTACAATCTTGTTCTCGTTGCTGCCGCGTTTATTGGCGGATTCCTCGCCGGCTGCGGTCAGAAAGCTGAACCTCCGCAGAGCAGCCAGAGTGAAGGCCGCATTTTTGGGATCTCCTTTCAAACGATGAACAATCCGTTTTTCGTCGATCTAAATGAAGGTTTGAAGCAAAGCATTGAGGCGAATGGCGATCGACTGATTACGCTGGATGCGCAGGCGAACAGTCTCAAACAAAAGAACGACCTTTCTGACCTGATTCAGCAGCAGCCAGCCGCGATCTTTATCAACCCCGTGAACTGGGAGGGCATCAAGGGCAGCCTCATCGAAGCGAAAAGGAAAAACGTTCCCGTTATCATTGTAGATGCGCCCGTCAGCGATCCCGATCTGGTTTTGTGCCAAGTCGCCAGCGACAATGTCGAAGCCGGCCGGCTTGCCTGCGAAGCGCTGGCCCGCTTGAAGCCAAACGCCAGAATCGTCATTCTGGCGCAATCAGTTAACAAGGCCTGCATTGATCGAGTGGAAGGGTTCAAGGCTGAAATGGCAAAGCATCCAGGCATGAAGATTCTCGGATCACAGGAGATTAAAGGCACCATTGAAACAGGCCGGCCAGTAATGCGCGACTTCCTGGGGCGCTTTCCTGATCTGGATGCAGCGTTTCCAATCAACGATCCCAGCGCGCTTGGCTGCATTTCCGCGATTGAGTCGGTTGGGAAGCTAGGGCAGGTAACCGTAGTTACGGTGGACGGTTCGCGGGAAGGGGCCGCGGCGATCCTGGCAGGAAAACTTCATTCCACCTCTGCTCAGTTTCCAAAGGAGATAGGGCGGGTCGCGGCAGAAAAAGCCTATGCCCATCTCGCGGGGAAACCGGTGGAGAAGGATGTCAAAATCCAGGTAAAGCTGGTCACAAAAGAGAATGCCGCCGAGTTCATCCAACCTTGAAGGGGCTCCGCTCCTCAGTCTTCGAGGCATCGTCAAGCGATTTGGCGGAGTGACCGCGTTGTCCGGCGTCGACTTTGATCTCCGCGCCGGCGAAATCCACGCGTTGCTCGGCGAGAACGGCGCTGGCAAATCGACGCTGATCAAGATTCTCGGCGGAATACACCAACCTGACTCAGGTGAGATTCAGGTGGATGGCCGACGGGCGGTCATTCACGACGTCGCCGATGCCGACCGCGCCGGCATCAGGATGATTCATCAGGAACTTTCGCTGGCTTCGAATCTCTCCGTGGCGGAAAACATTTTTCTCGGACGCGAACCGACGCGAATGGGTTGGTTGAATCGACGACAGCTATTCGCCGACGCTGAAGCGCTGATCAATGAATTGGATTTGCCGGAGATAGGGTCGGTGCGCACACCGGTGTCAGATCTGAGCGTGGCGCGACAGCAGATGGTGGAGATTGCCCGTGCGCTCTCTGTTAAAGCGCGGATTCTGGTTCTCGATGAACCGACAGCTTCCATATCAGAAGCCGAAACAGAAGCGTTGTTTGTGAAGCTTCGCAAGTTGTCCGGGCAGGGCGTCGGCATCATCTACATCTCACATCGACTCGAAGAGATTCAACGGCTCGCACATCGCATCACGGTTTTGAGGGACGGCCGATCGGTCGGAACGCAGTCTGCATCTGAGATGAATCAGCGGGAACTGATTCGGTTCATGGTCGGCCGGGATCTAAAGGATCACTACCCCCGGCCCGAGTGGAAACCCGGCGCCGTTGCTCTGACGGTGCGCAACCTGAGCAATTCGCGCCTCAAAGATGTGACCTTTGAGTTGCGTTATGGCGAAATCCTGGGCTTCGCCGGATTGGTTGGAGCGGGGAGAACTGAACTCGCGCGCGCCCTGTTCGGAATCGACCCATTAGATTCAGGCGAAATTCTGGTTGAAGGCAGACGCGTCAATATTCGTTGTGTTCCCGATGCTCTCAAAGCTGGATTTGCGCTCGTGCCGGAGAATCGCAAGCAGCAGGGCCTAGTAATGACCGGTTCGGTGGCTTACAATCTGGCGCTGCCGTGGACTCAGAACTGGATCAAAGGTTGCCGTCCCAGTGCGACACGGCGAAACCAGATCGTTGCGCGGGCGATCAAAAACTTCGGCATCAGAGTTTCCGACCACGAACAGTCGATCGGCAGCCTCTCCGGCGGAAACCAGCAGAAGGTTGTGGTTGGGAAGTGGATGGAATGTCCGCCAAAAATTCTAATTCTCGATGAACCCACCCGCGGCGTGGATGTCGGCGCGCGCGAGGAGATGTTCGGCATCATTCATCGGGTGGTGGAGCAGGGCATGGCGGTGCTCCTCATTTCTTCCGACCTGCCCGAAGTTATGAACTTGTCGCATCGCCTGGCGCTGTTTCGTGACGGACGAATCATCCGCGAGGTGCCGTCCCGGGAGATTACCGCTGAAGAGGTCATGGGTGAGTTGACCCGGAATTGATGAGATTCATGAAGTCGCATTGGACATCGTACCGACAAATGATTCCGCTGCTGGTGGCGATCGCCCTGTTGCTGGGATTGTTCCGCGTTTGGGTGCCGCAATTTCTGGCGACGGAAAACCTGCTGGATCTCGCGCAGCAGATTTCAGTCAACGCGATTCTGGCATTTGGCATGACGCTGGTGATCTTGATTGGCGGCATTGATCTTTCCGTGGGTGCGGTGGTGGCATTGATTGGAACGGTCGCGGTTTCCGTTCTGCCGCACGGCGGGGTGTTTGTCGGTTTGCTCGCGGGCTTTGGCGTGGCGGCGGTGTTTGGCGCGATCAATGGCGTCTGTTCCGCGCGGACGCGAATGCCCGCATTCATCATCACGCTGGCGACCATGCTGATTGCGCGCGGCGCTGCGTTGCGGTTCAACGAGAGCCGCCCATTGCCCGTGGCGGATAGTGAAAGGCTGTTCCTAGCCCTGGGAAATGACCGGTTGTTTGGCGTGGTGCCAGTGCCCATTCTCCTGATGCTTGTCGCATTCACGGTGAGCGCTGTTCTCCTCCATCGCACGCGATTTGGACAGCATCTTTATGCCATCGGCGGGAATCCCGAGGCGGCCCGCTTCACCGGCATTCCAATCGTGCGGAACGTTATTGTGGTTTACATGATCTGCTCGGTTTACGCGGGCCTTGCTGGAGTGATTCACGCCTCGCAACTTTACTCGGCAGAGCCGGGTTCCGGACAGGGCTTCGAATTGAATGCCATTGCTGCGGTGGTGGTCGGTGGCACGAGCTTCACCGGTGGAATTGGGCGGATGTCCGGCACACTGATCGGCGCCATCATCATCGGAATTCTCGACAAGGGTTTGAACCAGGCTGGCGTGCATTTCTCGCTGCAATACATCGTCAAGGGATTGGTGATTCTCGCCGCGGTTTACCTCGATGTGCGCCGTCGCAAATGAATCGACCTCGGTTCTGGAATCGATCAAAGCGTCATGAAATATAAGATCGTTGGAATCGGGGAATTGCTGTGGGATTTTCTGCCCTCAGGGAAAATGAGAGGGGGCGCGCCCGGTAACTTTGTCTATCACGCTTCGGCACTTGGCGCGGAAGGGAAGCTGATCAGCCGCGTGGGAAATGATCCACTGGGCCACGAATTGACTGCTGAATTGAAGGCGCTGGAGTTGTCGGCGGAAGCAGTGCAGATCGATCCGGTTAATCCCACCGGAACCGTGACGGTGGAACTTTGTGATTCCCAACCGCGATTTACGATCCACGAAGGGGTTGCCTGGGATCACATTGAGTTAACGGACCCGGCATTGCAGATCGTGAGGGATGCAGACGCGATTTGTTTTGGCAGTCTGGCGCAACGGCACGAGGAATCGCGGAATGCAATTCAGAAGCTGGTCTCAACGACGCGCGCTTCCACTCTTCGCATTTTTGACGTCAACCTTCGGCAACATTTTTTCTCCCGTGAAATCATCGAGCAATCGTTGAAGCTTTCCAACGTTGTTAAACTGAATGACGCCGAACTTCCAATCATTGCCGGGCTGTTTGACATCAAAGGGTGTCCCGCAGACCAGCTCAAAAAGTTGGCGCGGCAATTCAATCTGCGTCTCGTCGCGCTCACTCGTGGAGAGCGTGGAAGTCTTCTGTACTCAATGGATCATTGGTTTGAACATCCGGGGTTTCCCGGGGAGGTCAAAGACACGGTAGGTGCCGGCGACTCCTTTACCGCAGCGCTGACAATCGGATTGCTACAGGGTCTGGTTTTGGACGAGGTGAATCGTTGCGCAAATGAGCTGGCAAGTTTTGTGTGTTCTCAGGACGGAGCCACGCCACTTTTGCCCGAACGACTGCTGACGAATACAATCAAACGGGAGACATGACTTGAGGCTCACTGCCGATTAACCCGCGGACAATCGACTTCGCCGCGAGATCATCGAATCAAAAATCAGGATTGCAGCCGCAGCCACCCAGGGAAAGAAACCGACGAGGTAGAAGATAAGATCGTAATGCTGGGTGACATCGACGTAGCGGCCGATGCGGGGATTTACCAGGGCAGCGACAATGTTGGCCGCCAATCCGGTCAATCCGGCCAGTTGCGCGGTGTTCTGGAAGCTGACTTCGGTCTGGCAGGCGGTCTGGTTGGGCACGATCGTGTTGATTCCCAGTCCAGCCAGGGCGAGGAGTGCGATGGCCACGTAGGTGTTGTTCACGTGCGGCACCACGGCAATGCTGGAGGCCATCGCTGCGCCGAGAAGGACGGTGCATCCGCGCGCCTTGCGCACAGACCAGCCGCGATGCGTGAGAAATTTAACGCAGCCGCCGCCGACATAATTCCCAAGGTCGCCGCCGAGAAAGATGAAAGTGGAAAGCAGACCGGCCCGGAGGAATGAGAAACCGCTTTGCTCCTTGAGGTAGCCGGGCACCCAGTCGCAGCAGAAATACCAGCACGGATTGATGGTGATGGAAACCAGGATCAGGACCCAGAACGTGGGTTGAGACAGGATGGTGCGGAAGGGTTTCCAGATTTCCTTGAGGCTGCGGGAGGTGGGAATGGTGGCGGGATCATTGGCAAAGGCCCTGGCTCGACCGCCGCGGGTGAACCACAGCCAGAGTGCAACCCAGAAGAAGCCGATTGCACCGACCGAGAAAAATGCCCAGCGCCAGCCCGCGGCGGCGGCGATCGGGGTGATCACAAAGGGAGCTAACAGAGCGCCCACCGCAGCGCCGCTGTTGAAAATTCCCATGCCCAATCCGCGGTCTTCGCGCGGGAGCATGTTTGCCACAATGCGAGTTGAGAAAGGCCAGTTGACTGCTTCTCCGACGCCCAGCAACGCCCTCGTCCATTTGAAAACCAGGACGCTTCCGACCCAGAATGCAGCGGCGCCGGCGAAGGACCAGATCCCGACAGCCAGGGCGAAGAGCATTCGCAACGAGAAGCGGTCGGCGACGAAACCGGCGACGATGTGCATCGAGGCGTAGGTCCAGCGAAACGCAGCGAGCAGATTGCCAAATTCCTCGTTATTGATCTGGAACTCCTCCATGATCGGCGCCTTGCAAAGCCCCATGGTCTGGCGATCGAGGTAATTCAGAATCGTGGCCAGAAACAGAATGCCACACAGTTTCCATTTCCATTTCTTGGTGACCGGTGCGCTGGCAGCGGGCGGCTTCTCAGGTGAATACATGACAGGATGGAATCAACGGGTCCGGTCGTTGTCCGGATGCTCGTAATAATCAAAACTTGGTCCGAGCTTCGCGAGCAGAGGATCCGTGACCGCGTTCAATTCCCGGCGCACGTCCGGCAACAGAGGTTCAGACGCGGCGTGATAATTTGCCTGGAACTGCTCAATCGTTCGCGATCCGCAAAGTGAGCTGGTGATTCCATCGCCGCCGAATGCCCATTTCAATGCCAGTTCGGAAACGGTCAGGTGCTCGCGGGTGGCAATGCTACGAATCGCCTGCAAGGCTTCAGTGAGTTCGGCTTCAACTCCCGGCATCCCGTGGCGGCACTGGGGATTGCGACGACTGTCAAAATGGCGCGTGCGGCGACGGGAAACCGGGATGTCTGCAATGGTTCGGAACTTGTCCGCCAACACGCCCTGCATCAGGGACATGTAACCCAGCACACCAATTCCGTGCGTGCGGCAGTGTGGCAAAATTTCCAGTTCGATGGCGCGGGTCAGAAGACTGTAAGGCAGTTCGTTGATCACGATTTTTGCGCCGGTGGCGAGTGCCTCATCGATTTTCTCGCGGCCAAAATTGCTGACCCCGATATGGCGAATCTTTCCCTCGGCCTGCAGGCGCATCAACGTTTCAAAGGCATCCGTCACGCTGGGCGTGGGAATGGGCTGTGCAGTGAAATGACGGATGGCGTGCGGCGTGATCGGCCAATGGACCATGTAAAGATCGACGTAATCGGTCTGCAGGCGCCGCAGGCTGGCCTCGCAATGTGCCAACAGCTTTCGCGGTTCCGTGTTGGATGGGCTGATCTTGGTTCCGATCAAAACCTGGTCTCTGGGAATTCCGCGCAAGGCGGCGCCGAGGGACGTTTCGCTCGTGCCACTGTTGTAGGCTTCGGCCGTGTCGAAAAAGTTGCAGCCATGATCGATCGCACAACGCACGACGGTGTCGACATCTTTCTGATCCTGAGGTCCCCAGTAATCGCCGCCGCCATAGGACCAGGCGCCCATGCCCAGAACGGGAAGTTCAAGTCCGTGATGTCCGCATTTCCGCATTTCCATGAAGTTCAAGGTTGCTTTGGCTTTGGCGCTAATGCGCGGGTTGCGCCCCCGGAAATACCGCCATCGACCAGGAGAGTTTGTGCGGTGATATATTCGCTGGCATCGGAGGCAAGAAAGACAACCGCGCCATCCAAATCGTTGGGCCGGCCAGGTCGCTTGAGCGGGATGCGATCGCAAAGATACTCCACCCATTGAGCGTCTTCATACATGACCGCGTTCTGTGCGGTCTTGAACCACCCCGGGGCCAGGCAATTGACGGTGATCCCGTGCGGACCCCAGTCGTCGGCCAGGCTCATGGTCAATTGCTTCACGCCACCGCGACTCGCTCCGTACGGTGCCAGCCCGGCGTATCCGGCTACGCACGTCACCGAGCCGATGTTGATGATGCGGCCGTAATGCCTGGGAATCATGTGTGCTGCGACGGCCTGTGAAACGAAAAACGTTCCGCGCAGATTGGTTTCAAGAATAAGGTTCCAATCATCCCAGGTCACTTGGAGGGCCGGCTTGCGCACGTTGCATCCGGCGTTGTTCACCAGGATGTCAATTTTGCCGAAGTGGGCGATGGCATCAGCGGTCATCTTTTGGATGCTGGCGAGGTTTCGTACATCCAAAGCCAGCGGAAGAACCTTTCGCCCGAGCGCTTCTATTTCGCTTCCAAACGCGTGCAACGCATTCGCTTCACGACTGGTGATGATCAGGTCTGCGCCGGCCCGGGCGAGGGCGCGGCCAAGATATTGTCCTAAGCCCCGGCTCGCGCCGGTTACCAGCGCCACTTTGCCAGTAAGATCGAAGAGCTTGGATTCCATTGTGATTGAGTAAAAGAGTTCAATTTGCGGACACGACTCGATCGTGGCCTTCAATTTGAAATGCGTAAGCAAACCGGCAGGGTCGGTTCTCAGGATTCTGGAGTCGCTCGGGAAGCGCGATCATCAGCCCCCGGCGTGGATCATTGCGCCACTTCAAGGGTGTCGATTCGCCGAGCAGGGTGATCTGGGAACCCGGTTTGGCCGACACGGTTTTCAATATTAGCAATTCGCCCGGCCAACGAAGAGAGATGGCGTGGATGAAACGATTGTCCTTGGTCCGCGTGAACCGGATGTGCTCTCCCTCACGCCAAAGATCACCGCTGCGGGGACGGCTTTCAAAAATGGCAGTGCCATTGACCTTCAGCCAGGCCCCGGTTTCCTGAAGGGTTTGCACGACTTGGGGATGAAACCGGCCCTGGTCATCTGGACCAATGCCGACCATGAAATTGCCTCCCTTGGCGGTGATGTCCGCGAGATTTTCCACCACCCAGTCAGTGCCTTTGTATTTGGTGAGGTTCGGTTGATATACCCAGGTGCCGGCGAGTTTGTAGATCACCATCCAAGGCATCGTGGTGTTTTCCTTGGAACCCGGAATCCAGCCTTCGGGAGTGTAGTAATCGCCGTAATTGCCGATGCCGCGCGCCCGCAACATCACGTCGGGTTGCAATTTCCGGACGAGCTTGATCGTCTCGCGAAGTTCCGGCCAAACATTCGATCCCAGCCACTGGTCCAGGCAGAGCATGTCGATCCTCCCGTAGCGTGTGAGCAATTCCACCAATTGTTCACGATGCCGCGCCATCATGCGCTCGCGTTCTTCAGGCGTCGGATCAGGAGCAACAAAGATGTTCTTCGTATATTTCGCGTCGAACTCATCCGGCAAGGCGCCATACGTGTTGGTTGATTCGGTGCGCAGGGGATTCATGGCATAAGGCCTGAAGTCGGCGTCGTACCAATCCGGATGGGAATAATAGAGATCAATCTTAAGTCCGAAACGCTGCCCTGCGTCGCAGAGTTCCTTGACGATGTCACGGCGGAACGGGGTTTCCATGATGCTGTATGCGAGGTCGCAGTCTTCAATTCGCGGCCCGCCGGGAGCGGTCCAGTTGACGCGCTGTTTCACCCGGGTTTGCGTGTCGAACATCGAGAAGCCGTCGTGATGCTTGGCCGTGAACGCGAACACCTGGACGCCATTTGTCTGGAACAACTGCATCCATTCGTCCGCATTAAATCCCGCCGGATTGAAGCTTTTGTACTTCTGCTGATAACTCTGGCGTTCCTCATTTGTCATGTGCAGCAGGGGCCATGACGCATCACCGATCATCGCATAGACGCCCCAATGAATTCGGACGCCAAACTTCAGGTCGCGAAAGGCTTCGATGGCCGCGTCGGAGGGGTGGTGGTAATCCGGCTGCGGACTGTCTTCGATGAAGGCTTCGACGCGTTTCAGGTGCCAGTCGTCCGCAGGCAGCCTGCCGTGTTCGGCCGTGGACAGAGTCGCGGAAGTTGAGAGTCCGATCAGGATTGCAATCGAGACGGTTAAAAAATGGCTTTTCACTTGAGGGCAGGGGAATGAATGACTTTGAGGGCTGTCAGCGGAATCTCGCTGGCATGAGGCGTCGCAGTCTTGATGTTGGGGGTGACGTCGGCGTCGATTTGTCCGGTGGCCCATTGAACACCCCCAACCAGCATCTGTCGGAAAATTGAGTTCTTCCAGATTTCTTCGTCGTGACCCATGGCGGTGAAGAACACCCTGCCTTTGTTTTCCATGCGCGCCCAGACGACGGGGAAATTGGGCCGTTGATAAAGATTTCCTGTCATTTCGCGGCAATCCAAGACCGCGATGACGTGGAGGTCTTGCGCAAAGTTCTTCATTGCCGGCCATTCATCGAAAGCCGCGAAATCCGGGGGAACAGCTTCCATCCCGGGAAATTTTCGATCGACAAGAATGAGCGGACCATTCTGCTCGCGGTTGTGTCCGATGAATTGAGCCCCCAGCATCTCGTGATACGGATCGATCGCGGGAGAGTCCTGAAACGAAGTCGAGCTGGAGCGCGGAAAAGTGGCAACTGCGCTGTGCACACCGATAAAACCTTTCCCATCCTGGATGGCTTTCAGCAACGCGTTCTTACCTTCGAGCGTCATCAGCGGGTAATTGTCTCCCTGGCCATCGCGCGGTTGATGAGTGAGATCGCCACTCGTGTAAAAGAGGAATGCGTCGAAGGTGGCGATATTCTCCGGCGTGAAGAGCGAGCCATCCTTGCTGAAAATAAAGTCAATGTTGTGCCGGATCCCGATTTTGAGCATCTCTCGTTCGAGAAAGCTTGGCCACGCGGTATCGCGGTAAACGATGGCGTGTTCGTAACCGGCGGATTTTGAAAATACCAGAACACGCTTCGGTGAGGCCGGTTCGTCGGCGAAGCCGATCACCGGTGAAGCCAGCCCCAGGCAAAGAAGCAGGATTTTCATCGGGAGCGAGTCTCCGATTCAGGCAGCCACACTTTGAAATTGGGAAACTGCGAGTGAACCTTTGGCGGGTTCGAGGCAATGAACCTCTTCGCGCCGTCGGGAATCTCGTTCGCGTGCGGAGTGATTGTCATCATGTTGGGTGTCACATCTGCATCCACAGTTCCAGTGGCCCATTTAATGCCCCCAAGAAGCATTTGCAGGAATACAGGATCGCGCCACATTTCAGCGGTGTGACCCATGGTGGTGTAGAACACGCGGCCTTTCCCCTCCATTCGCGCCCAGATGATCGGATAGCTCTGACGACCGTAAAGATTTCCAACCAGTTTCGGGGAATCCAAGGCCATGATGACGTGGAGATCGGGCATGAACTCTCGAAAGGAATACCATTGATCGAGCGGACGATAATCTGACGGTACGCTTTCCATTCCCGGGAAACTGTGGTCCATGTATGTGAAATAGCCGGGCTGCACTTCGTTGTGACCAATGTAACCGGCGCCTATCATTCGAGTATAACGGCTGGCATTGGTGCCGGTGTCTTTTTCACCCGGGCTCAGCCGTTCAATAAAGGTATAGACAGCGGTGTTGCAGCCGATGAAACCCTTCCCATTTTGAATAGCGTCAAGAAACGCCTTTTTCCCGTCCAGCGTCATCAAAGGAAAATTGTCGCCGCGACCATTTCTGTGTTGCGAGGTCAGATCGCCCGACGTGAAAAAAAAGAAGGCATCGAAGACGGCGATATTCTCAGGCGTGAAAATCGTTCCATCTTTGCTGAAGGTGAATTCAATATTATTTTCCTGTCCGAGCTTCTGGGCCGCCCTCTCGATCAAACTCAATTCGTTCCCGGTGCGGTGAATGATTCTCTTTTCCCACGAAGCGGCTTTAGAAAAGAAGAGAACCTTTTTCGGACCGGATACGCTCTCAGCCTGTACCGGCCGGGCAAATATCAGCTCGAGAGCCAGAAGGATCAGAATGGCTTTCATGGCTGCAATATGACTTTTAACAGTCCTGGTTCCTTTCGATACAGGCGTTCGAACCAGGACGCTCCCTCCGACAACGGAGCGCTGGCGCTCAGAAGCGGTGCAGGCTGCAATGCGCCAGTGGCGATGAGGTCAAGGCATGCGGGATATTCCCCGGCGGAAGCGCACGAACCGTAGAGGGTCAGTTCACGTGTGACCGCCCATTGCAGCGGAAACTCGACCTTGGAAGCAAGATTGCCGACCAGCGTCACTTGTCCCCCTTTGCGCACGCAGCGAACCGCGAGGTCCACCGTTGGACTTATGCCCACCGCTTCGAAGGCCAGCGCCGCGCCCGCGTTGTGGGTCAAAGCCAGAATCTGTTCCAGCGCGTCGCCGTGCGCTGAATGGATGACGTGCGTGGCACCCATGGTTTTCGCCATGGCCAGCTTCTCCGGAGCCACATCCGTCACAATTATTTTTCCGCAGCCGGCGATCCGCAAAGTTTGAATCAAGGCCAGCCCGATGATGCCGCAACCGATGACAACGGCGGAATCGTTCAGTTGAATACGTGTCCGGCGAACGGCATGAAAGGCGATGGAGAACGGTTCGATCAAGGCGGCCTGTGCGAAGGGCAGGGCGTTGGGCAGTTTATAAAGGATGCGTTGCGGAACCGCCAGGAACTCTGCGAACGCGCCGGGCTGGCGATAGTCCTCGCAAGAGACGCCGAGGACGCGGCGATGATTGCACAGGTTCACCTCGCCGCGCCGGCAGAATTCACAGTTGCCGCAATAGATCGTGGAATCGAAGGTGACGCGATCGCCGGTTTTCCATTCCTTCACCGCACTGCCAGTGTCCGAGATGATGCCTGCCGCTTCGTGCCCCATGATGATGGGTGGACGCCGCCGTCCAGTACTGCCGTCCATGCCATGCACATCGCTGCCGCAGATGCCGCAGGCCTTGACCTCGACTAGCACTTCGTCCGGTTGAAGCTCGGGAGTGGGGACATCTTCGAAACTGAACTTAAGGTAGTCTTGGAGAATCAGCGCTTTCATGCGTCGCGGACCGGATGACTCCGATGGTGAGCAACAGATTGGCAAAACGACGTTCCTCGCCCGTCGCAATGACGAGGGTTGTAGCTGCAGATTTGGCTTCGGCGTAAAACTGAAACCGCTTTCTCTTAATCCAGCGGACGCCATCGGGCAGTAGCTTTTGAAACTCGATGTGAATCGCGGCTGACTTTCCATCCGGCAGGCTCATGACCATCGCCGACTCAATCGGAATGGCGGTCTTCAACGTTTCCAAAACGTCAGTGACCGTGACCAGCCCCCGGCGCAGGTTGAGAAACACCTTCTGCGCGGCGGTTGGTGATTCGCTGGTGACCGGGTAATTGCCGTCGGCAATCAACACGCGCGAGCCATGGCCGGCCCGCGCGAGTGCCGATAGAACTTCTGGATGCAGCAGGGGGGTATAAAGCATGTCAGATGCGAGTCGGGCGTCCCAAGCGCCAGTTACTCTTTGGTTGCAGCCACGTGAGTGATTTTTAGTGTCCAGGCATGCTGGCATGGGAGTTGATCAATGGTCAGCTGCGGAATGTTGATGATGAGATTGCCCTTGCGGCTGGAGAAATTGAGATTTCCCGGAACCCCGAGCATTTGTATGGCGGTGCCTTTTCCCGTCTTCACATCCTTGAGCGTGAATGTCTTTCCCGGCCAGTTCGGAAGGATGGCATAGAGCGTGTCGCCTTTCGCCGTCAGGAATGCCTGTTTGCGTGCTTGTCCGTTTTCCGGCTTCATCGCAGCGAGAGTCATGATGTCGTACTTGGCCTGGTCGCGTTTGGTGACAGGCTCGGGCTGGGTGCCTTCGGACCATTGGCAGGTTTTCTTCCAAGGCGTTGTTCCGTAGATGGCTTCGCCATTGACCTTGAGCCATTCGCCCATCTGGGCCAAGCGGTCCTGCATGATGACCGGGATGGTGCCGTCGGCATCAGGGCCGATGTCCAGGAGCAGGTTGCCGCCGCGGCTGACAAGATCGGTGAACATCCAGATCAATTCCTTTCCGGTGCGATAATCTTTCAACTGCTCGGTGCGGCTGTAGCCGAAGGAATACCCCATGCCGCGGTTTTCTTCCCAGGGATGGCTGGCGTCCGGCAGGCCGGCGCCGTATTCGGTGGTGAAATAGCCGCCGTTCTGATGGCGTTCCTTCTTGCCCCAGCGATCGTTGATCACGACATCGTGACGGGAGGGTGATTCATTGAACAGCCAGGCTAGCAATTCCGGGCTGCGCCAGTCGCTGGAAGAAATGTCCCATTCGCCGTCGGAAAAGATGATGGATGGTGAGTAGCGCGTGACGACGTCCTTGAATTGCGGATGCATGTGTTCGGTAGCGTACTGTTTTTGATCCTTCAGCCAGAGCGGATTAAACCATTCATAGAGCGAGTAATAGATGCCCATTTTTAAACCTTGCCGGCGCACGGCGGTGGTCAGGTCACCCAGCAGATCGCGTTTCGGTCCAATGTCCACGCTGTTCCAGGGACGACCCCAGCTGCGGTTGGCATCCTCGTTCGGCCAAAGGGCGAAGCCGTCGTGGTGTTTGCTCGTGAGCACCACGTAACGCGCTCCTGAGTCGGCAAAGGTCTTCGCCCAGAACTCAGGATCGAACAATTCCGCGCGAAAATGCGGGGCGAAATCCATGTAACTGAAGTCCGGACCGTAATTCAGGTCATGGAATTTGCGATAGGCTGAAACGCTTCCGTTCTTGTTGGTTTCCATGATGCGCCACCAGTACCACTCGGAGTAGGAGCCCGAGTGTTGGGCTGTCACTGACCAAGCGGGGACGGAATAGACGCCCCAGTGAATGAAGATGCCGAATTTCGCATCGGTAAACCACGCGGGGGTGGGACGGCTGTTCAGCGATTCCCAATCGGCGGTGTATTTGGTCGCGGAATCAGCCGGAGCGCCATGGGCTACCGGTTGGATCGTGACCAGGCAATTGAGCCCGATGAAGGTTGTGAACAATGCCTTGCCCCAGCGAAGTTGCAGCTTGTCCAAAGGCCCGGACCGTTCATTTTGTGTTTTTTCGGGAGGTATCATAAAGATTGTTGATCGTTGGCGAAGTTTCTCCATTGGGAGAACCATCACTTCGAGGATGCAATGTGGTTTTGCCGTTGGAGATCCCCGAAGGTTGTTTCATTCTGCGGCACCCGCGTTGAATGAACAGGGTATCAAGGCCGCATGCCACGAACCGGAATCCCTGGTCAAGGCACTGTTTCAGGTCGTCGGGATCGGTTGAGACCACATGGATTCCCGGCGCGACGCCATGCCGAACGCACGCAGCCAATACCTTCTGTTGCGCCGCCAGGACATCCGCATGCTCCAACTGGCCAGCCAAACCCATCGAGGCCGACAAATCGTACGGCCCGATAAAGGCCGCATCCACTCCTGGCGTGGACAGAATCGCATCAGCCTGCGCTACTCCCACATGATTCTCGAGCATCACCACCACGATCACTTTTCGGTTGTGTTGCTCAAAATAGTCTTTGAAGTTGCGTCCAAAATCCGTGGCTCGGCACAACGATGCCCCGCGAATGCCTTCCGGCGGAAATCGCGCGATTGCCGCCGCCTGTGCTGCCTGCGCCGGTGTGTTCACCGCCGGCACGATGATTCCATCAGCTCCAATATCGAGCACCAGCTTGGCTTGGACCGCGTCGCACGAATGCAGCCGCACCAGCAGATCGCACTCACTGCCTTTCAGGGCCATCGCAATCGCCTGGAGATCGTGCAGACTTGTGCTGGTGTGTTCCAGGTCAACCGCGATCCAGTCGAAACCTTCACCCGCCATGATCTCCGCCACAGACGGATGCCCGATCATGATCCAGCCTCCCAATGCGGTATTTCCCAGCGCCAACTTTCGTTTCGTTTGTCCCATGGTGTCAGGAGTGTGGAATGGTGAAAGGGCCTACGATCTCGGTTGCGACCACCATCTTGAGTTCAAGCCGTCCGGCACGAGCCAATTCGTAAAACGTGAGTGGAAGATTGACGGTATGACGGGACTCAACACGGGAATCAGCCGGGGCATTTCGGGCTGTTCACGACAATCGAGCAAATCCCGGATGGAAACGGGAAAGGCCGATTCGGTCCAGCATGAGCAGATCATCCGGGACTGTTCCGCTGCAACCGTTGTTGAACGAAAACTGCTCACTTGATCCAGATCGAATTCATTTCTGTTGCCCGGAGTGCAGTCACTTTTACGTCTGCCCCGCCACGAATCGTCAATCCCTTGTCCTTTGAGAAGATGTTGCCGGCGAACGCCATGGCGACTTCTCCATCATTCGCGAAAAGCTCCAGCACGCCTCGATCGATCAGAAGACGAAGACGCAAGACACCCCCCACAGGCCTGACGACCGCTTTTGTATCCTTGCAGGAAAGCTCGCCGGTTTCCGCGTCATAGCGGATGTCCATGCCGTGAACGGAGAGAGTGAACGGCTGGGACGGGTCCGTTGTGGCAGCGAGCTCGCAGTCGAGCAATTCCGGGTTTACTTTTTTCAGGAGCTCGTTGGCGGCCGCGATACTCAAATCCTTACCCGACTGCGACTTCCGTGAACGCAATTTCTCCAGCTCGCGGGCGGGTGAGAAGGTCATGCGAATGCCATGATCCGTCCGCCGCAATTTGAGTTCGAGCGGCACGGTCATCCCTTGTGAGAAAGGCATTCCGGGATAGTTTGCTCCGTTGAGCCAGCCGAGCATGACCCGCCGTTGTCCGGGCATTTCCTTGAAGCTTTGGCCGGCGTAGAACTGCGGACCCAGATGTCCCTCGATGATTTCCGTTTCGGGAGTGAACTTCGAGCCATTGAAGGAACCGATCATGTAAGAAGATTTGGAAGCGTAGCGATTGGTGGCCTCCTTTTTGGAACCGTAGAGGACCCATTTTCGGCTTGTCTCGCCTTCCACCGGCAGTTCGAAAAAGTCAGGGCAATCTTGGAAACCCTCGATCAGGTCGAGTTTGTGCCAGTTGGTGAGATTGGTGGATTCGTAAAACGCGTAGCCGAAAGAGGGCAGTTTGCGTTCGAACACAAGCATCAACCATTTGTTTTCCGGCTCGTAACGCATGACGTTGGGATCCCAGCCGCTGTGTTTGAGAACCGGATTTTGTGGAATATCGATGAGCGAGAGTGCACGACCGGTCCCATAAGCAATGCATTCGCCCCGGCCGATTCCAGTGTACGAGGCGATCAACACGTCCTCCTTGCCTTTGCCAAAACCCAAAGTGTTGCCGTAATCAACCAGTGCGCCGCCGGAATACGCGCCACCGGCGATTCCGTGCGGATAGAGCGCCGGCGGCAGTTCCGTCCACCGCAGCAGATCGCGGCTTACCGCGTGACCCCAGTGCATGTTGTTCCAGTCAATGCCGTACGGATTGTTCTGATAGAACATGTGATACTCGCCGTTGAAGAAGACGAGACCGTTCGGGTCGTTGTTGAAACCGCGGCGGACGGTGAAATGAAACTGGGGACGATTGGCTTCGCGATAAACATCGTTCGCTTCGATCGGGACGTCGCTTTGTCGCAAAAGGGTGGAGAACGGATCGGCGAATTCGGCGGGCAACTTGTCGCTCGTTCGAATCGTCAGCGTTTTGCCCAGGTAATCGCGCATATCGGAGAATGCCCACCAATCCGGTGTCAATCCAGAAGCGAGCTCGATTTCAAACTCGCGAACCATTTTTCCGTCCAGAATCATCTGCAACGGAACTTGGCGGGATTTGTTTTTAACCGGCAGCAACAGATAGCGCTTCTTGATGGTCAGATCGAAAGCAGGGCTTTTCAAAGGGGCATCCGTTTGAACGATGTCGTCGATCAAGATGTGCGCGGCGGAGTTAGTGGAGCGGTCAACAATTTCGAGCCGCGCGATTTTCCCTTGGAACTCGGCAACGCTCCAGTCGTCATGTCGCAGGATTTGCGAACGTCCGATCTTGCTCTTAAGTCCAGTGGCGCTGCGTACGGTCTTGCCGTCGACGAGAAGGTTGAAGGAAGTCTGGTCGGGGAGTTCCGCGCCGCCGATCAGAAATCGAATGTAAGCTCTCTCCAGTTTGAATTCCGGCGATTGCAAGCACCCGGTCGCCGCGTCTTCCGCCGCGCCAGAGTTGGCCAGCCGTCTGCCACCGAAGGATTTTATCCCCTTTTGCCCAGAGACCGCTCCGGCAGTGGGTCCAGAACCGAAGGCGGTGCCTTCAACGGTCCATTCGCCAAAGGATTCGTTCTCAAAATCGGCGATCGGAAGATTGTTCGGTGCGCCAAAACAAATGCACGCTGAGCACAGGGCGAAAAGCCAAAAAGGGCGATGCATAAATAATAAGATCGTGCGGGTTATGGGGACGTTATTCATTTTGGAAAATGGGACGGCGTGGATCGATCAATGCCCAACAGCCCACCCCAACAAGAAAGAGAAAACTCATGAGGTAGAGCGAAATATTCCAGTTCGCAAATTTTTGAACTGAGTAGGCGACAATTAGCGGACAGAGCAGACTTCCCACCTGGCCAGCGGTGTTCATCGCCGCGCTCACCACACCCGCATTATCTCCCCCGACGTCGATGCACGTGCCCCAGGCGGCAGCGAGCGTGAACATCGTGGCTCCAACCGCAAGCGCAATGAGCACCGCGGCCATAACCGGCGTCGGCGCTATTGTTGCGAACAAAAGTGCAATCGCGGCAACCAGATACCCGGCCGATCCTACGAGACAACGGCCGGCGCGCAATCCGTAACGCGCCGTGAGCCGATCCGTAACCACGCCGCCCAGCAGATCGCCAAAAACACTGACGAGCAGAGGCAGACCCGCGAAAAATCCCAACGCACTGGCGTTGAAACCATGGCGTTCCTGGAGATACGTCGGAAGCCAAGTGATGCAGAAGTAAAAGACAAAGCTGTTGGGGAAATACATTAGGCAAAGCGCCAACGTGTTTCGATTTCGGAAAAGCCGTTTCCAGTAGACCCAGCCCAGTTCGTGCGGAGCGGTCGGCTGGCGTTCGGAGGTGATCAGTTGCAACTCTCCGGAGCTTACCTCGGAGTGCTCCGCGGGATCGTCCCTAAACCAGCGATACCAAACCACAGCCCAGATAAATCCCAGCAGGCCGAAAACGACGAACACCATTCGCCAAGGCATGAATACAAGCAATGCGGTCACCAGCAGGGGAGTCAATCCACCGCTCAAGTGCGCACCGGCAAAAAAAATTCCCTGGATGGTTCCGCGTTCCCGTCGTGGAATCCAGCGGGCGAATGAACGCGCTACGCCCGGCCAGGCTCCAGCCTCTCCAGCTCCGAACAGGAATCGTACGAGTAGCAGGGACGCATAATTAAATGCAGCTCCGGTTGCGATGGTGAATGCCGACCACCAGACCACAATCCGCGTCAACATGGTGCGGGTGCCTTTGCGGTCAGCCCACCAGGCGCTCGGGATTTCGAATAGCGCGTAAGCCAGGGCGAACGAGCTGAACACGTAACCCATCTGAACCTTTGAGAGATTCAGGTCCGCCATGATTTCGGGCGCCATTCTCGAAATGGCCACGCGGTCCAGATAAGTGACGACGCCAAGAAGAATCGTCAAGCCGACTACCTTGTAGCGAGTCCGGCTTTGTGGCAGGTCCGAGCTCTTCGACGGATCTGTTGAGTGACGCAGGCTCAACACAGAGCGACGAAAGTTGACCGGAATTCAGTCCGAAACAAGTTCATGCAGGCAAAGCACATATCTGATATATCAAGTTGTAAGATTCCTGGATGCGGCTGCGCAAGGATAATTTCATTCGGCTTTTGCAGGTTGTGCAAAGATAACGAGTTTCACGGCGCAAGTTCTTCCTTCCAAAATCTCGAATCGCACGCAGCCTGTTCCAATCATCAGCAAGCCTCGACCGTAAGGAAAATTTCAGTTGTGCAGAAAACATATACGATATATCAAATGGGACATCCCTATGCATTCGGAATGCTGGACTTCGTCCGGCGCGGCGGTTCGGCCGTAGCATTGAATATGAGACATTCGGTTTCGTCAGACATGCGCCCGCGGCGCACGCTAGATCTTTTAATATGAAGTTGAATCAATGTTGCGCCTACTCCCCCGCGACCATGCACACCCGCGTTGATTGAACTTGCATCCTTTACCCCGATTTCGCGGAGAGTGCGAAGGATTGAAGTGAAGCCGGGAACCACTTTGAGCCTTGCGAAAGGCCGATTCCAAAAAATAAAGACCGATACGTTTTATGATCGAATGCCAACGAAGTTTGATTCTTATGGCCCTGTTGACGATGAGCTGCGGGTTTGGTGTGGGAGCGGTGGATACGGCTCCGCTGCTCGGCCAAAAACGGATCAGCCAAGCCGAGGAAACGGGATTGCAGGAAAAATATTCCGGCTATCGCAGAGTCGATGATGATTATGTTCACGCGGGCGAAGCTGCCTTGGAGCGCTGGATGGATTGGAAATGGGGACTGCGAATCCATTGGGGTTTATACACTCTTTATGCTGGCGACAAACCTTGGAGCGGCGAATCGTGGATAATTCCCAAGTTCCATTCGGACGACAAGGAATGGCAGAAGAAATATTATACGTCGTATCAGGATTTCAATCCGCAAGGGTTCGATGCGGACGAATGGATGCGGATCATGCAGCAGGGCGGCATGAAATATTTTTCTTTCACCACCAAGCATCACGATGGCTTCTGTCTGTGGCCGACGAAGACTCTGCAAAAAGGATTTCGCAGGCTGGCGGATGGTTCTTTCGAGGACGTCACGAATCATTTCAGCGTGGCGGAAACACCCTTCAAGCGGGACGTTGTAGGGGAGTTGGTTAAAGCCGGGCGCGCTCACGGACTCGGGGTGAGTCTTTATTATTCCCACATCGACTGGCACGACTGGGATTTTGCGTGGGATCATCGCAATTACTGGTACGACACGAATTTCACCAAGGTTTCAGATCCCGCACGCTGGGCCGCCTTCATCCAGAAGGAGCGTGATCAGGTTACTGAGCTCCTGACATGGTATGGTCCGATCGACACGCTGTGCTTTGACATCAGTTGGGGCGAGGCAAAGGAGAAGGCGTTCAGCATTGCCAAGCTTTCCCGTGATCTTCAACCGAACACACTGCTGCGCAATCGTGGCACTGAAATGTATGGCGATTACAGCACACCAGAGGGGGAGATTCCGGCCGACCCCAACGAAATGAAAATGCCGTGGCAGGTGATTTATCCGTGCGGGAGCGGCGCCTCGTACCGCCTGAATGATAATTACAAGCCCAAGGAATGGGTTTTGGAGAGCCTGATCGATATTGTGGCCAAGGGTGGGAATTTCCAGGTCGGCTTTGGTCCCGACGCCAATGGCAGGTGGCCCCAGCAAATGATTGACCGTTTGAACTACGTCGGAGACTGGCTCGAGGTGAATGGTGAAAGCATCTTTGCCACGCGTCCTTACCTTCGTTATCACGAAGGCAGCGATTTGAGGTTCACGCGGACGAAGGACAAAAAATTCGTGTACATTCTTAGCTTGGTCTGGCCGGGGGAAAAACTGAAATCGCGGATGGTCAAAGCCAAAGCCGGCACGGCGATTCGCCTGCTTGGTTATGACCAAGACTTGGTTTGGCGGCAGCAGGACGACACGCTTATCATAGATATCCCGAAGAAGCTGCAGTCCGAATCAAATCGTCCCGCACAACAGGCATACGCCTTCAAGGTTGAATCTAAAGCCTGGGATGAATTCGCCGAAAGCTTGCCGGTTGAACCTCCACTGCCGTCGAAGGATAAGAAATCTTCACCGTAGTGACTGGCTGGCTTCCATGGAGCTCTGCTGTGAAATTGACATCCGCCAAACGCGGTTGCCGTTGCCGCATTTAAAAGAGCGGGCGTATCGCCGTAACTTTTGGCTTGGCATGCTCGTCCTGCTTTGTAAATATCCGATATATCAAGAATCCATTGAAACTCCCTTCTGATAAATTCATGCGAAACGGAATGTTAAATACCATCGGACTTGAAGCCAAAGTGCGAGATCGTGATGCTGGTTCACGGCTCGTTGGCAATCTGAAACTGCGGCTGCTGGCGCTCGTATCTGTGGGAATCCTCACCGGGACTGTCCCGGCAGCCGAGCCGCGCGTGGGCGAGGTTCTATACAATGGGATTCAATTACCCGAACAATGGCCGCCGACCACACCCATACCGGGCCGAAAGGTTCGGCCGGTGCCTTACCTGTCAAATCGCCCCGCAGTTGTGCCAATTGATGTCGGGCGCCAGTTGTTTGTGGACGATTTTTTGATTGAGAGCAGTACCCTCAAGCGCGAATGGCATTATCCAGAACGCTATGAAGGGAATCCGATTCTCAAGGCTGAAACTCCAACTGAGTTGAATAACGGAAAGTTGCCTTTGGCTGCGATGATCAGTGACGGCGTCTGTTACGATCCCGAAGCGCGCGAATTCAAGATGTGGTACCAGGCGGGATGGCGCGATGGCACCATGATTGCCACCAGCAAGGATGGATTGAAGTGGACACGTCCCGAAACAGATATTGAACCTGGTAACAATCGTGTGCTGCCTTCGAGAGGCCGGTTGGTGCGTCACGGCACCAGCATCGTTCGCGATCCTTATACCAAGGACCCATCCCAGCGCTTCAAATTAACAGTCTTCGAAAACCACATTCGAAAGACGTCGGCTTATGCGTCGGGGGATGGTATCCACTGGGACTTCAAAGGACATCTGCCGGAATGCGGTGACAACACCACATTTTTTTATAATCCATTTCGCAAGAAATGGGTGTTCAGTGTTCGATTGTATCGCGATGGCCGCTCCCGCAACTATGTTGAGTGCGACGACTTTTTTACTGGCATGAATTGGGATAAGGAAAAGGAATCCCCCTGGGCGCATCCCGATGTTCTCGATCTGCCTGATCCCCTGGTGGCATCCTACCGACCCACACCTGAAATGATCGCGGCGGAGGCGGTCTCCTCGAATCGCCCCGTCGCTGAGTTGACCGAGCACTATGCAAAGTTGTACGGCGACCCCGTGCATTTATACAATCTCGATGCGATGCCTTATGAAAGCATCATGATTGGTGTGTGGGGATTGCTGAAAGGCCCTATGACTTCCCGGGCTTGGAACAAGCATGATATTGGCAAGATCATTGATCTGTACGCCGCGTACAGCCGTGATGGATTTCATTGGGATCGACCGGATCGGACGCCCTTCCTGGCTTCGACCCGAAAGCCAGGTGATTGGGACCGGAGCTATCTGCATTCCGGCGTTGGCATCTGCACGGTCGTCGGCGATAAATTGTATTTCTACTACAGCGGCTGGTCTGCGGAAGGAACGAATGGCGTCCCAGCCACCTACGCAGGCGGTGCAAATGGTGTGGCGTTCCTGCGCCGCGACGGTTTTGCGTCAATGAACGCCGACACGAAAGAAGGAACGTTGACCACGCGCCCGGTGACATTCAAGGGTAAGCATATGTTTGTGAATGTGAATGCGCCCAAGGGTGAACTGAAGGTGGAGGTCCTCGATGAAGCAGGGAAAGTTATTGCGCCGTTCTCCGCCCGGAATTGCACTACTCTTAAGGGCGACCGGACCAAATTGCAGGTAGCTTGGAAAGGCGCGGATGATCTGTCCAGGCTCAGCGGTAAGAAGGTGCGCTTCCGTTTTACTCTGCAGCAGGGCGAACTGTATTCATTCTGGGTGACGCCCGATGCAACCGGCGCGAGCCATGGCTACGTGGCTGCTGGCGGGCCTGATTTCCCGGGGCCGGTTGACACGGTTGGAAAATGATTCACCAACGTTGAGCATTGCACGCTCCGCAGAGGGGGCTCTTCTGCGGAGCTGCCCGAACCGTTGAAAAGGCCGCGATGCCGGGTGTTCGTCGAAACCGGAGCAGGTCGGCACGTAACTTCCAGATGGCGGCAATGTTTTCTGCAGCAGATTTGAAAAGTTGAAGCAAACAACCAGCTAATTTATGAAGACATTCTGTGCATCGGCGATGGTTCTGACGGCATACCTTGCGATATCTTCTCTCGTTTCGGGACAAACTGCGGTCGCGCCAAAGGTGGAAAAGAACGCTCCCCATCCATCGTTTGATATCTCTCCGGAAGAGGCCGCCGCGAATCAGCATTATAATCAACCGCTGCGGCCGCAATTTCATTACACCCCCATTCAGGGATTCGTGGGCGATGCCACGGGGCTTATTTATGACAACGGCACGTACCATCTGTTCTACATGTCGGACAAGTGGGAGCGGCGGAAGAATCGCAACAAACGGTGGGGTTACGCCACCAGCTCGGACTTGTTGCATTGGAGTGAGAAGCCTTCCGTTCTCGATCCGATCCACGACAACAAACCTGGCAGCGGCAGCGGCATTGTGGATTGGGACAACACTCTGGGACTGCAAACCGGCAGGCAAAAAACGCTGGTGGTTTATTACACTGATTACAAGACCGGAAGCTGTATTCTGTACAGCACCAATGGCGGTGTGACATGGACACGACATCCGCAGAATCCAGTATTGCCGCGCATCGCGAGCAACGATCGAGATCCGACAGTCTTCTGGCATCCACAAACAAAGCAATGGCGGATGATCCGGCACGAAGAACCCTTCAACGGCGACGGCAAGACCGGCTTTGTGTTCTTCGGATCGACCAACCTTCTTGATTGGACCTTTCTCAGCCGAATCGGTGATTTCAATGAATGCGCTGATTTTTTCGAACTGCCTGTCCGGGGTGGTCGGCGGGGGGAGAAAAAGTGGGTGCTGATGGACGCTGGCTACAATTACAAGCTCGGGTCCTTTGACGGCACCGAGTTCAAGCCCGAGTCTGAAAAGCTGCGGGCTGATTATGGCGCCGCCAAGTTCGCCTATGCGCCTCAAACCTGGAAGAAAACACGGGATGGCAAAACCCCGCCGATTCAAATGGGTTTTCTTCATTATCCAAAAGGGGCGGATCTCATGCCTATGCGGCTTGTCTGGCACGGACAGATGACCTTTCCATGCGAGATCACGCTTAAACAGTTTGCTGAAGGTCCGCGGATCTGCCGGGAACCGATCAAGGCGATTGAGAAGCTTTATGGGGAGAAAAGGTCCTGGCGCAACCTGATGCTTAAACCCGGTGAGAATCCCCTGGCGGATTTGACTGGGGACACGTTGGATATTCGCATGGAGATCGAACTGGACGAAGCCGCCGAGATTATTTTTAACGTGCGTGGTGAATTGATCCGATACTCAAGGGCTCGCCATCTTTTGGAAATTGGAACCTCCAAGATTCCGCTTCGGCTCGCTGGAAAAACTCTTCGTTTGCGGGTTCTGCTGGACCGTGCCTCTATTGAAGTGTTTGCAGATGAGAATCAGGTCTCATTTTCAAAAGCTGTCTTCTTTGATGCAGCACAAAGAGATTTCAGTCTGTCCGCTGAAAAGGGCGGGGCTCAGTTGAAATCTCTTACCGCCCATCAAATCAAGTCCATTTGGGACGAGAATGCTAAGGTCGCTTCCGCGAAGCGCTGAAATACAGGCCAGCGAATGCTGGTTTAAGAACCCGTCAAAATCCGCCCATGACAAAACATAAAAGATTCCTGCTTCTGTGCATCCGGACCGCAGCCGCGTTTTTATTCGCCGCTGGAACAACCACGGCCTTCGCACAGGGAACCAGCACGAATCTCACTTCTCGTGTGCCGAGGTTTACTTTCGGACAAACACTTGAGGAGCAGAAGGCTCAACTTAAAACCAACTCACTGTTGCGGCGGTTTGCCGAATCACGGGAAAAGTTGTCCAGTGATCCGCATCGTCCGTTCTATCATTACGTGAACCCCGAGGCTCGCTTGAACGATCCGAACGGGCTTTCATTTTGGCGGGGCCGCTGGCATCTCTTTTATCAGGCATATCCGCCCGAAGACACCCGCCAGCATTGGGGCCACGCCGTCAGCGAGGATCTCATTCACTGGCGTGATCTGCCTTACGCCATTTACCCGAACCCGGAAGAGAAATCCTTTTCCGGGGCAATTTTGATTGAAGAGGATCGCGCGATTGCGATGTACCACGGAACAGCGGTCGGCAACATCGTTGCTGTCTCATCGGATCCATTGCTGTTGAACTGGGAGAAGCTCACAGGAGCGGCAGTGATACCCCGGAGGAAGCCGGGTGAGCCGGCGCAGCCGTATAATGTGTATGATCCCTGCATTTGGAAAAAGGATGGGATGTATTATTCGATTTCCGGCAGCACCATGCCCACTGGCCCCGCTCGAAAGCCGCTTCCAGCACAATATCTTTTCCGTTCCATAGACCTTGTAAAATGGGAATACCTGCACCAGTTCGTGGAGGATGATCGCTTCACCATGGTGGGCGATGACGGAGCGTGTCCCTATTTCTGGCCGATTGGGGACCGTCATATCTTACTTTTCTTCAGTCACATGAGCGGCGGCCAATATCTTATCGGTGATTACGACAAGCAACGAGACAAGTTTATTGCGACGTCTCATGCGAAATTCAATTTTGGTCCCTCCACACCTGGCGGAGTCCACGCGCCCTCTGCGTTTCCGGACGGCAAAGGAGGCGTGATCACGATCTTCAACGTCAATCCCGCGAAATCCACGCCGGGCTGGAATCAGCTGATGACGCTGCCCCGACGGTTGACGCTCGCCTCAAAGGACGTCTTGGAGGTCGAGCCGGCCGGCGACATTGAATCGCTTCGCTACGGTCATCGCCGCGTGGAGAATGTTTCTCTGCCGGCAAATCAGGAGATTGTTCTCACAAATATCCACGGCAATGCCGCGGAATACATTCTTGAGATCGAGCCCAGTCATGCACCGTTGGTTGAGTTGAATGTGTTGAGATCACCTGGCAAGGAAGAGTACACGCGGATCGCGTTTTTCCGGAATCGTGGTTACGTCATCAGCCGGGCTCGAACTGGGGATTCGTTCCAAAGCTCGGTCAGCCTTGATACTTCGTATTCATCCGAACTCGACTCAGCCACATCGCGCGCTCCCGAAACCGCGCAGATTGCCATTGCACGCGATGAGCCGCTAAAGCTCCGCGTGTTCGTCGACAAGAGCATCGTCGAAGTTTTCATCAATGGTAAGCAGTGCGTTGCCGCCCGGGTGTATCCCGGGCGTTCTGACAGTGTCGGCGTGTCGCTGCGAAGCCAGGGTCGGAATTCGATGCTCAAATCGTTTGACGCCTGGCAGATGAAGTCGATCTATGAAACGGCGAAGAATCGGTGAACTTTGGATGCTGTCCCGGACGCGCTGGATCGCGTGACCGCCGGTGCTGCGACTGAGGCCGTGAATTCGTCTGCCGCGCTGCACAAACGCGACTGTCGGCCAGAAACAGTTCGTTTTGAATCTGGTTACTTTAATATTCCTTTTTCACCTCGCGATTCTCCGCTTTTTTTGTCAAGCGTCATCGTTTTGACCGGCCTTTATTCTTGTATTTAAAACGGCGTGCGATAGATATACCGCACATGCAAGATAGCTTCCAGACTCTCAAGGCTCAGGTTTACCAAACCTTGCGGCGCGAGATTCTGTCCGGCACCACTCCCCCCGGCACCCGGCTCGTGAGACGAACCTTGAGCCTTCGCTTGGGCGTCAGTCCCATTCCAGTCATCGAGGCCCTGCATCAGCTGGAAAAGGACGGATTGGTGGAGAGTCAACCCATGTACGGTCATCGGGTCCGGGCTTTGAGTGTGGATGCCGCCCGGAATGATCATGTTTTGCGCGAAGCGATTGAATGTCAGGCAGCGCGCTTATGTGCCCAGAATGCTTCCGACAAACAGCTCGAGACGTTGGAACGACAGGCGGTGGAATTGGATAAAATTCTGAAGGGCGATCCGGAGGGTGCCACTCCCGCCGAAGAACACCTTGAATTTCATTTAGGCGTGGCGCGAGCGACGGGCTATAGCGGGTTGGTGGACGCACTGCAGAACCTATGGTTTCGGCGCTTGATGGTTTTCAACACGGTCAATGCAGCCGCATTGGGGATTCCGCGAAACTGGCACGGCCAGTTGGTCAAGGCATTGGCCACTCGCGACCCCGATGTCGCAGAGCGAGCCATGCGGGAGCATGTGCAGTTCAACGTTGCGCAACAGATGAAGATGCTGGAATCGAGCCGTGTAACTGAGCCGGTCAAAGACACTGCTTCCCCCTCCAAGAACGGCAGCAAAAAATCCGTTCGAAAGACTTCCAAGGTCTAGCCCGCCTCCTGGCGTTCAGTCTCCCGTTTCCTTCTAGACTCATAGTACGAAACTGAAGATGCCGGGGAGGCCATTCCGGTCAAAGCCCCCGACATTTGATCATTCGCCTTGCCTTTGAGGGCATCTGGTATTAACGATATATCAGATATTGGTTTGGCTATTGGGGTAGCCTGCATCGTCGAGAATCGTTCTCAGCGTGAATGAGATGATCGCGGAACCAACCTGTCATACCGTGAAAACAATGAGAGCCACAGAATGAAGCACTCGGAAATTCAACAAATATTCGCTGATCTGCGTTACCGCGTGTTGTCGGCCCTGATTTGGGTTTCTCTGATGTGGTTCGATTTGCCCGCTCAAGGGGCTAGCTATTACGTTGACGCGACGAATGGCTCCGACAGTAATCCCGGCACAATCTCGGCGCCGTATCAGACGTTGTTTCGCGGCACGCTGCTTCTTTCTCCGGGGGATACTCTTTACATTCGAGGCGGCGTATACCGGGAAATACTTCAGCCCACACGATCTGGAACCGCGGCTTTACCGATTGTTATAACTGCATATTCGAACGAAGTGGTGACGGTGACTGGAGCGGATGTAGTGACCAACTGGACATCGTATTCCAACGGCATTTACCAGGCGACGGTTGATTGGGATTTGGGTGAAGCTCGCAACCAGGTGCTCGTGGATGGCGAGATGATGCACCAGGCGCGATTCCCGAATTTTGGTGACGGCGATCTGCTTCATCCGGCAGTGACGACGGCGACGATTGGATCACCGAACAACGTCGTAACATCCCCGGATTGGGCGGGTAAGCCAGCAAACTTCTGGGCGGGTGCCCGAATGCTGGGCGGCTTTGGCAGCGCATGGGCGCATCAGACCGCCATTGTCGGAAGTTCCTCCGGAAACAGCCTGACTATGTCCAATGGAACCATGAGTGGCCAGTGGTTCACCGGCAGCGGACCTGCTTACCTGTTCGGATTGATGAGCCTGCTCGATTCCGACAAGGAATGGCATCTGGATCCGGTGGCTGACATTCTCTACCTGCGAATTCCGAACGGTCAGGATCCCAACTTGCATCTAGTGGAAGTGAAGCGCCGGGTTTGGACGGTGAGCTTTGCCAACGTGAATTACGTGAAGGTGCAGGGTTTAAGGTTGCGCGTCGGCGGCGTGCAGATGGCGCGGGGATACGGTCTCGCGCTCATTGATTGCGACGCACGGTTTCTGAGCCACTACCTCAAGTTTTCCGTCGGCGATGCCGGAGACATCCAGAACGCATGGGACCGTGGAATTTACATCGCCAGCACCAATAGTGTGCTGGAGCGTTGCACGATCTACGACACCGCGAGTTCGGGGGTCTATATTCAGGGCATGAGCAATGTGCTGACAAGGAACTTCATCTACAACGTCAGCTACACCGGCGTCAACGGCGCGGGTATGAACATCCGTGGTCGACGCCATCTGATTACCTTCAACACCATCAGCAATGCCGGGTGGGCTGGATTCGCTCCCGCCAACGATAGCCAGACCGGACACAAGATCCTGTACAACGATGTGACGCGAGTAGCGGAAGTCACGAAGGATACCGGCGTCTTTTATGCGGCATCCGGCAGCAATACCGAACGAACGCGGCTGGCTTACAACTGGTTTCATGACGTGTTTCCCTGGCGGCAATCCGGAGTGCTCATTTACCTCGATGGGACGTGTGTAAACAACGATATCGACCATAACGTGTTGTGGAACGAGATCGGTCGTGATGCCATTCAAGTGGCTTCAAATTCGAAGAACGACAACTTTTTCAATAACACCATTTTCAATGCCCGGCCTCTCGCAATTGGATCTCCGCTCATTGTGCTCAGCAATAATCTTTATCTCGCGTGGGCGCCCGAAGCGCAATTGATGGATTGGCAGAATCACGATTTTCGATTGAAACCTGGGGCGACCTCAATTGATGCAGGCATTGTGATCCCGGGATATTCCGACGGCTACAAGGGCGCGAAACCGGATCTTGGAGCTTACGAAACCGGCGGACCTTACTGGGTTCCCGGTATCCACGGTTGGAGTCTCGAACAGCCAGGAATCCGCACTGATCGTGCCCGGAGCTGGAGCGGGACTGATGCAAGCGTGCAGGGAACGTTGATCTCCGCCGGCACAGCTCCAACGACGGTGAATTTGTATTGGGGCGAAGCGGACGGCGGGACCAATGTTGCGGCCTGGGCGAATGTTGCCACCGTCGGAGTTTTCGCGACGAACCCGGCGGTGCTGGTGGAATCCATCAACGGGCTCGTTCCCGGAAGTGATTACTCATATCGATTCTACGCATCGAACGCACATGGCCATTATTGGGGTCATACGCGAAATTTTAAAGCCGGGGGTGGCGCTTGGATTTCGGATGCCAATTCGGCGTGGGGCGATAGCACGCGTTGGGAGAGCGGTTCAATACCTAATGGCACTGGCACCTTCGCCGATTTCAGCACCATTGATATCACAGCGGACCGCGTCATCGATCTTGAACTCTCCAGAACGGTCGGCGGAATTGGTTTCAACGATTTGATTCCCGGCCATTCCTGGACGGTTTCAGGGGGCGAAACCCTCTATCTTTCAACGCGCAATCCTATGCAGCCTCCGGTGATTGAAGTGCAAAACACCTCGGTTTACTTCGGCGCGCCGCTGGGGGGTGATGACGGTCTTGAAAAGATTGGGTCTGGTTCACTGTCGTTGGCCGCGGGGAATGGTTACGAGGGCCCGACGCTAGTCAGAGGCGGAAGTCTGCTTGTGAATGGTTCCATCAGCAACAGCCCAGTCCGTGTGGCTGCAAAGGCGGTACTCGGCGGCGCCGGATGGATCGCCGGCGTGGTCACTGCTGACGACGGGAGCGTCCTGTCACCGGGAACAAACGGGATTGGTTCTGCAGGTACCTTGACGGTGAACCACCTTGCCTTGGACGGCGCGACGCTTCTATACAACCTGGCGAGCAGAACCAACGCCGGGGCAGGAGTGAACGATTTGATACGACTTCAATCCGGTGGAGTGTTGACATTGACTCCAACCAACGGGGGCATCGTTCGTCCGGTAACATTCCTGGCTCATATGTTGAACGGTTACCTCACGAATCGCACTTACATGGTGATCAGCAATGCTTCATCAATCGTCGGTGACGTTTCTACCCTGTTTTCAGCGCCGGGATTGTCGGCGCGCTTTTACACCAACAGCGGCGCGGGCCCCTATCACGTGTTCATGGCTGTTTCGAATGTCGTGGGGCGCGACCTTGTCTGGCGGGGAACAGCGGGCTCCGCCTGGAACATTGGCGTCACTTCAAACTGGCTGGAAAGCATCTCGGAATCAGCCAGCGCCTTCAATCAGAAGGACCGCGTCCTGTTTGATGACGGCGCTTCAAACTTTGTCGTCAACGTCGTGGGAACTCTTTCGCCTCTATCTGTCACCGTTGAGAATTCAATTTCCAACTACATTATTGGCGGAGGTGGAAAAATCACTGGCGCCGGTTCCTTCACAAAGTCGGGAACCGGCACGTTGACCTTGAATCTCGCCACTGATTATACCGGAGCGACACGCATTGAAAATGGAACGGTGATTGCCGGAACCCATAACGTGTTCCCGCCGAACACGGCGTTGTTCCTCGGACAAAGCGATTCCAACCGGCACTCCGTGGCGGCCTTGGATCTGACTTCAGCGAGCCAGACCGTCGGCTCTCTCGGAATCGCTTCGCTGCGTTTGACGGCCATGGTCAATACCAGCCCGGATTATGTGGATTCAACGCGCATAACAAATCAGATCGTGATCGGAGCAGGGCGCACTCTGACAGTGAATGGAAGTGTGGTGATCGGAGACTCGGCTTTGCCACATTACCTGGCCAGCTTCACATCGATTCGGGGGGCAGGTGCGTTTAACGTGCAGACAGCCGGCGGCGTGTTTCAGGTTAATGGGAACGATTATCCCGGCAGCGCCGGCGCAACGCGCACTTACCTCGACATGTCCGGCCTGGCCACCGCTAACATCAACCTTGGGAATGGCACGTTTTATCTTGGCGATCGGTCGACTGCTGGCGACGGCAACAGCGCCACCGTATTGACCCTCGCGAGCAATACGACCATCACCGCGGGAATCTTCAACATCGGGAACAGCCAGCGCGCGAAGCCGCATCTATTGAAACTCGGCAGCGGCAGCAATGTTTTTAACGTGGATACGCTGCAGTTGGGTGTGACCCGCGACTCAGGCCAGGTCTCGTTCAATACGGCGGGCGGAACGTTCACATTGCGCGCCGCAAACGGCAGCGGTAGGGCAGCGCTCACGGTTGGTCCCAACGTCGGTACTACTTATGGCGCATCAAATCAGTTTATGAACTTGAAGGATCATCATGTGGATCTCCTGCTGAGCACACTACGTGTGGGTGAAGACAACCGCGGCAGCAGTGGCAGTTCCTATTCATCGAATTACTTTGGATTTTCCAGCGGCGTCCTTGACACAACAGCTTTGAGAGTGGGCAATCGTTCTGGGAACCCAAACAGCACTCCGGCTCGATGGTTCAATGTATTGGACATCGACGGCGGCACTGTGAGTATTGGCTCCAGCGGGATTGTCATGGGCACCGGCTTCGGTTCCAACGGTCCTCTTTCGACCAATGCCGCAGCGTTGAACATCACCGGCGGCACTGTCTCGGTGGGGAATGATATTGTGCTGGCGACGCAAAATTCTGCCGCCGGTCATAACACCCTGGTCAGCACCCTCAACGTATCCGGAGGAACGCTCGTCGTGAATGGAGACATCCTCTGCGGCATCGGCGCGGCGAACCCTGCTCCGCGTTTAGCCAGTCTGAATCTTAATCATCCCGATTCGGTTCTAAACCTCACCGGGCACGCGATTGGGGGCACGGACAACATCAGCAGCAATGCCATTCGCCTGATCGATCAATTGTATTTTCAGTCCGGCACGCTGCAGAACGTCGGACAGATCAATGGCGGCGCCGAGCTCGTGAAACAGGGCGCGGGCAGGCTCACCATTGCCGGGAACAATTCCTACACAGGTGAAACCGTTGTCAGCAACGGAACCTTAAACGTGTCGGGAATCATCGGAGCTTCAAGTGCGGTGAGGGCGTTGACCGATTCGTCCCTGACCGGCGATGGGTTGATCCAGAGCCCGGTCACGATCAACGGAACGTTATCTCCGGGCAGTTCAGTGGGAGCTCTGAGAATCAATAATTTACTCACACTTGGCGCGGGCAGCACGACCTTGATGGAACTGGACTCCGCCGCCAACACCAACGATTCAATTCGCGCTCTTACGCAGGTCTCGTATGGCGGAACGTTGATTGTGACGAACCTGAGTGGGGAGTTGACTGACGGAAAGGTATTCATGCTGTTTGAAGCGGCGGCCCGCAGCGGAGCATTTGATGCAATCAATCTGCCGGTGCTTCCGGAGGGTTTGATCTGGACGAACAGACTTTTCGTGGACGGGAGTATCGCGATTACACGTTTACCCCTGTTGCGGCCATTCATATCCGGATCGCGTTTATTGGGGACCAATTTGGAAATCACCGGAACGGGTGGGACCCCCAATGGTTCCTATCGAGTAATCTCGTCGACGAACCTGGCTCTGCCTCTGATCTTTTGGACGCCCGTGATCGAGAGTCGTTTCACTCCAGGTGGAGACTTTTCAAATTCAATTCCCCTGAACCCAAGTTCGCCCTCAATGTTTCTCCAGCTTGATCAATGAAGTTAGTAACTGATTCGACCCCCGATAAGGAACAAGGGAATCCTCTGAGCTTGTACTCCGCAACGATGACCGCGTCCGAACCGAGAGTTCTCGGAAAAACAGGATTGCGTCTTCCGCGTATTGTTTTTGGTACCAGCTGCCTGGGAAATCTCTTTCAAGTGATCCAGGATGATACCAGACATGCGATTGTCAGTGAGGTGGTCCGGCACTCCATCCCTGCCGTTTTTGACTCCGCTGGAAAGTATGGCGCCGGTCTCGCCCTTGAAGTGCTCGGAGATTCGCTGAGAAAGTTGCACGTTCCCCCAGCACGGGTGCTGATCAGCAACAAGCTTGGCTGGTACCGCGTTCCACTTAGAGAAGGGCAGCCCACCTTTGAACCAGGCGTGTGGGCGGACCTCAGGCACGACGCCGAACTGCGGATCAGCTATGAAGGTATCATTCAATGCTTTGAACAGGGGTGTGCGCTAATCGGACCCGGCTACACATCCCGGATGGTTTCAGTTCACGATCCAGATCAGTTTCTCGACGGCGCAAAGACCCCTTGGGAACGAACCCAACGATTCAAAAGTCTGGTTGATGCGTATCGCGCACTATTCGAGTTGAAGGCAAAGGGAAATGTCGATGCCGTCGGTATTGGTTCCAAAAACTGGCGCGTCATTCGCGAGGTATCCGAACGGGTAGATCTCGATTGGGTGATGCTGGCTTGCAGCCTCACTCTTTTTTCGCACCCCCGCGAGCTGTTGGATTTTGTGTCACACCTCCATTCGCGAGGAGTAGGAGTTATCAACTCAGCGGTATTCCACAGTGGATTCTTAACCGGCGGTGCGTGGTTCGATTATCGCAAACCCAGCCTTCATGACGACTCCCACTTATATGTTTGGCGTGACAGTTTTTTCCGGGTTTGCAGAAGGTTTGGCGTTCGCCCCGCAGATGCGTGTGTGCAATTTGGCTTGGCACTGCCGGGTGTAATTGCAGTGGCCCTCAACACCGGAAAGCCGGAGCGCATTAAAGATAATATTCAAACGGCCACACAGGAGATTCCTTCCCGCTTCTGGCGGACCTTGAAGGAAGAGGGGTTGGTAGACAGAGATTATCCCTTCGCTTCGTTTTGACTTTTAGTGCGATCGAATGAACCAGCCCGTCGAAACTTCCATTCTTCAGCCTCGTATGCAGTGAGTGCCCGATATGAGGATCGATTCTCACCAACATTTCTGGCGGTACAATTCCACCGAATACGAGTGGATAGGGGACGACAAGAAGCCGATCCAACGGGACTTCTTACCGGAGCATCTGCTTGCCGAAATTGCGGCCGTGAAATTGGATGGCGTGATTTCGGTCCAGGCGCGGCAAACTCGCGAAGAGACGCAGTGGTTACTCGATCTTGCGACACGGTACCATTTCATCAAAGGCGTTGTGGGCTGGGCCGATTTGGTTTCGACCCGGATTGATTCTGAATTGGAGATCATTGCCGCGCATCCCAAGCTGAAAGCGATCCGTCACGTCGTTCAGTGCGAACCGGAGGGGTTTCTTCTGCGTGCGGATTTCAATCGCGGTATCCGCGAACTTAGGAAGTACGACCTGGTCTACGATATTCTGATCTTCTCCCGCCACCTTCCAAACGCCATCACGCTTGTCGATGCGCATCCGAATCAAATCTTCGTGCTTAACCACCTGGCTAAGCCCTCTATCGCGAAAAGTGATTTCGAGCTTTGGGACAAACATCTGCGCGATCTGGCAAAGCGGCCAAACGTGTATTGCAAAGTCTCAGGAATGGTAACCGAAGGAGATTTCGGAGATCAGGCAGAAATCCAGCTTCGATCTTTTTTCGATGTGGCTGCGGAAGCATTCGGGCCAAAGCGATTGTTGTTTGGATCCGATTGGCCTGTCTGCCTCCTGGCGTGCAGTTATCCTCGTTGGCACGGGATTGTCTCGAACTGGGTCGATGGGTTCACGAGCACTGAAAAAAGCCGCATTTTTGGCGAGACGGCGACGGAGGTCTACCGATTATGAAGGCCCTCGTGATTTCGGAGCCGGGCAGAACCGGCTATGTGGAGATTCCCCAACCAAAGCTGGCCCGCGGGGAGGTGCTGTTACAGGTTAAGAGATTGGGCTTTTGTGGATCGGACCTCAATGCCTTCCGTGGTGTCAACCCATTGGTGACCTATCCACGCATTCCAGGCCATGAAGTCGCCGGCCTGATCGCTGAAGTGGGAACGGAGGTTCCCGCTACATTCAAAGTTGGTCAATCAACTACTGTTTTGCCCTACAGCAGTTGCGGAGCATGCGTTCCGTGCAAAGCCGGGCGGGTAAACTCCTGCAGGAATAATGAAACCCTCGGCGTCCAAAGAGACGGAGCGTTCACCGAATTTATCGCCGTGCCCTGGCAGAGTTTAGTCGGTTCTGAGCGGCTTACACTTGCCGAACACGCTCTTGTCGAGCCGTTGAGTGTGGGCTTTCACGCTGTAGAACGCGGATGTGTAAACCGTTGCGATACCGTGACGGTCTTTGGCTGTGGCATGATCGGTCTTGGCGCCATCAGCGGCGCAGCAGGGGTGGCTGGCGCCCGGGTCATCGCAGTCGATATCGATGACTCCAAACTCGAATTGGCCAGAACGGCAGGTGCGGTTGAGACAATCAATTCCCGGATTGAGAATCTGCCGGAAAGGCTTCAGGCGTTAACCGGCCGGGAAGGTCCCAATGTTGTGATTGAAGCAGTCGGATCGCCCGAAACGTTCCGGGCAGCCGTCGATGAAGTCTCCTTTGCAGGCCGCGTCGTTTATATTGGTTATGCGAAGGAACCTGTCACCTATCAAACAAAGGCTTTTGTGATGAAGGAACTCGATATTCGGGGTTCTCGAAATGCGACCATCAAGGACTTTGCCGACGTGATCAAAGTTCTCGAATCCCAGGGCTATCCTGTAAATGAGACCATCACCCGTTCTGTCCCTTTTGCTGAGGCGGGCGATGCGCTTGCAAAGTGGAGGGACAATCCGAGCCTTGTAACGAAGCTTCACGTCGTGTTATAGGCCGATTCAAAGAGCGATCTACTTATGAAAAGCAACGGAAAGCTGTCGAAAAAGGGTATGTTCGTCACGAGCGATGGCAGAAACGTATTTCTTACGTTCGTATTGATTAGCTCACTCTTTCTTCTTTGGGGCTTTTGTAATGGCATGATCGATGTCATGGACAAGCACTTTCAGGAGGAGCTTGGCCTGACGCTATCACAGTCGGCATGGGTCCAGTTTGCTCATTATCTCGGCTATTTCTTAATGGCTGTCCCTGCTGGGTGGCTGGCAACCAGGCTGGGTTACAAGGGCGGCATAATTGTTGGCCTGCTGATGGTTGCAGCAGGAGGCTTTTGGTTTATCCCGGCTTCGAAGATCGCTGAATTCTGGGCGTTTCTTTTTGGCGTTTGTTTGATAGCCGCCGGATTGACGTTCTTGGAAACGATCGCAAATCCGTATACGACCGTGCTTGGAGATAAAAAATTCGCCGCCACGCGTATTAATCTAGCGCAATCCTGCAACGGAATAGGTTGGATTTTCGGACCGATCGCCGGGGGGATGTTCTTCTATGGCAAAGATGCCGCCGGCAAGAGCACCGGGAGCGAAACCCTGTGGATTCCGTACGCCGGAGTGGGTGTGGTAGTCCTCATTCTGGCCCTCGTCTTCTATTTTGCCAGCGTACCCGACATCAGGGCGGAAGACGAATACCATCTGGACGATGCTTCTCCTGGCATTTCGCGTTCGATATGGTTACATCCGCATTTCGTTATGGCCGTCTTCGCCCAGTTTTTCTACGTGGCTGCACAGTCCGGTATTTTCAGTTTCTTTATCAATTACATGACTTCGCAGACGCCAGACATTCCGCCTGCGTGGAACGCAGGCAGAATTTCCGGTTGGTTCGAGAAAAATGAGGTTGGCGCTCTCAGCCTGAGCGACAGGGGTGCAGCCAATCTCGCGTCATTCGGGTTCGTTTGCTTTCTCGTGGGACGCTTTTCTGGCGCCATATTGCTCAAGAGGTTTCCGGCTCACAGAATTTTAAGTCTCTATGGAATACTGAATGTCCTGGCGTGCTTGTTGGTGTTTAGCAAGCTTGGCTGGCTATCCGTTGCAAGTGTGTTTATCAGCTACTTTTTCATGTCGATTATGTTCCCGACGATCTTCGCTCTAGGAATTCATGGTTTGGGTTCCCGCGCAAAACGGGCATCGTCATATATCGTTATGGCAATCATGGGGGGAGCGCTGTTGCCAAAGCTGATGGGACATATTGCGGATCGTTCCGATATGTCACGTGGGTTCATTGTTCCGCTCGTGTGCTTTATGATTGTAGCGGCCTATGGGCTCCTGTGGCCCCAATTGAGCAGGACCAAGACCGCTAAATGAGAACAAAGGATGCGCGATGTGGCCGCGCAGGCAGTCCAACGTTTTCGGCGGCCATGCTAAGCCGCTCACCGGACACGCGCCTCTGCACTAACCGTTGCCGTTGCACAAAAGCCAATCTTCAATGAACTGACACCAGCTGTCAGATATGCAAACGTCGCGACTCTTTCAGCATAGGCTCCCAAAACATTATTTAACATACATAGGAGACCAATTGTGGGACCTCGGCTTTACAGTTGCAGAGTTGACAGGAACTCGGTGAGCACTTCCACGGTTCTTTCAGTTCGTCGTGATGGAGATTGTGACCGGCCCCGTCGATGTGGACGAGCTTGCCCTTCTGCATCACGTTCGCTGCCTCAAGATGCGCTTTGCGCTGCGTTGCACGCACGAAGACCTCGTCGCTGGCCGTCCGCGAGGCTCGGCTTGGTGGCGTGCCCATGCCACGCGAGATCGCCCGCAAAGTCATCGCCGCTTTTGGGCAACCCTTTGCCGCCGCTGCAGAAGTCGAAGACCTGCGTCCCAGTGAAAGGAAAATCATGGAACTCCTCGCCCATGGCCTCACAAACAAGGAAATCGCGAATCGCCTCGGCCTGGGCGCCGGCACCGTTCGCTGGCATCTCGAAAATATTTACGGCAAACTCCAAGTCAGTTCCCGCACGGAAGCAGTGATCAGATTTCATTCCGCGAATTCCGCCGCCTCGGACGTCTGACCCCGAAAAACCGATGAAGACAACTGGCGCTCGGCATCAGGAAGCAGGAGATCTCGACCCCAGATTCACTACAGCTGTGTTGACAGCTCTCGAGGCCAAGAATTGGCGGTAAAGGGCCGCTCACAAGCGCTCGTTCTCGCCTTCTCCTGGTCACGACATCATCATCTCAGGACTCAGCCAAATAGTGTCCGTTACCACCACAGCATCAGTGCTACAACAGGTTATGCCGAATGAAACCTGCGTTACGGCTGCAAGGATCGATTTTCACGTCTGCAATCGAGCGCCTGCCGAATCGTTTCTTCTCGTAGATTGTTTCAGAGTTTGAACCGCACTGGCCGAAGACGCGTGAAAGAAGGTCTCGTCAAAGCATCGCCGGCTGACCGAGCATCCCAAGACGGACGAGAAAGGCTCACAAGGTTTTATCGAATGCTTCGGCGTTCCCTCGGGCTGGGCGAGCCGGTTCGACTTTAGGTTTTGCTCGCCAAAACATTCGGGAATGTCCTCCGATCTTTGAAAGATCGAAGAAAAGATGGGAGATGAGACAAAAAGATAGGTCGGGGCTCCAGGCGGATAGGAAACATGTCTACGCGTTAAGAGAATGTCACAATTCGATGGAATTTCCGGCAACATGATTAGGGAAAGCCGCTGAGTGATAAGAGGATGTTGTTTAAAGATAGGTTTTTGGATTGGAGCGATAGGATTCGCAGCAAAAAGATAGGAAATCGCCTGCGAAAGGCGGAATCCAGGTTAAAAAGATAGGTTTAAGCCCTAACCCGAAGAAATTTGCTTCAGAAAGACGGCCGCAGCGGCTTGAGAGACCGGTTTCGCGACAAGGATGCCGGAATTTGCCCAGGACCAATGCACATTCCGATCCGGTGCTGGAAACATAACAATGCTCGGTGCGACTGATGCGGAAAGAGTTGCCGTCACCGGGGAGAATTGTGCCGGACCACTGCTGGACTTCCGCGTTTCAATATCATGTCCAGGTCATCGCTTCTCGGCCTGCGTGTTTACGGTCCCTCCAGTCCCGCGCCATTTGACACGTGACGTTCAAAAGAAGCGAATCCCAATCCCACGTTGTTGACCGTGACCTTCCCCACAATGGGTAGTTATTAATAAGATTGTTAATCCTCTGTATTTCGCCGGTTCAATGGCGATTGCACGGAGCGTCAGCCTCTGAACCGGCGCCGTTTGATGCCGCGACTAAGCGGTCAGTGGCCTTGGCATTGCTAGTGCTGAGGGCAATGACTTAACCGGAGCCAACCCGCTTCGGTTTAGAAAGAAAGTTATGGAAATCGAAAACACACCGGTGGCTACTGAGTTGTCTCCGGAATTGAAAGCAACAGTTAAAAGCAAATCATCTGGCCCCTTATCAAGGGCCCAGGCATACGGGCTGATGCTTGCCGATACAGTCGGCGCAGCAGCGCAACACGAGGCCTACGCGATGGCGCTGGCCGGGCGCGACATCACTTCGGAACATACAAGAAAGTTTCTGAAGTTGATCGAGGCCGCCCGTGAAGGGGCGACGGTCGTAGTTGTGAGCACGACGTTGCGGCGTGTGGCTGTGTCGAATGAAGCAGCTGCGCGCAAGAATCTGGCGGCCATGGTCCGCGAGATCCAGAAGGCGGCCAAGCAGAAGTATGCCCGCACCAATCGGTTGCTGCTTGAGGATTACCTCATCAGCAAGAAGTGGAATACGGACACAGCCAGCCTGGCGCAGGCATCGCAAACGGTGCTGGATCGCGCGTCGCAGGACACGCTGCCGGGGATCAATGTCCGGCTGAAGGAGTTCCACAAAGTGCGGGAGGAATGGGTCGCAGCGTCGGTGGCTGTGGCGGAAGCAAAGACAGCGCTTGCGAACGGCCGCACGGAACTCGCGAAAACCTTGCAGGCCGTGGATGACCAACGTTTCGCAATCCAGACGGCGGCCGACACGGAATGGCCGCACACAGACGAATCCAACCGCACGACCCGAATAGCGTTTGGACTGAATCCGACACGTGCGATGAAGGGAATGTAAAATGCGGATGGCTGCCGAACAGGCGCTTTGGAATTCCAAGGCGCCTGTTTCTTCGTAAGCGGTAAGGCGTGGGCGTTGCACTATAGGGACAACTTTCGCCGAGAACAAAGCAAGATATGTGGTGTGATCTCTGTTGCGAAAAGTCCCGGCCATCCCTATGAATGCTGACCTCGGTTAAAGCAAAACCACCC